>CANTEM010000043.1 GCA_947652805.1 uncultured Clostridia bacterium
TCCCAGACCCCATGGACTGTTCCATTTCAGTTCCTGATCGTCAAATTTGGATTTGGTGAACCACAGGACGAAATCTGCCTTATTTTTTTTATTATCGTCCTTTTCTACACCTTCCCGCACGCCTTCCTGCAAATCATCCTCCTGGAAGTTGTGGAAAACATTATATTGGGAAATTGTGGAGGTATCAAAATATACGTTGCCGCCGGCAATATAAGCATGGCCGTCTGCCAGCAGCTTTTTGATGACTTTAATAAATTCACCGATACATTTTGTGGCAGGCTCCACAACATCGGGGCGGCGGATATTCAGCTTTTTGCAGTCGGCAAAAAATGCGTCTGTGTAATACTGGGCAATTTCCAAAACGGTTTTTTTCTCCCGTTTTGCGCCTTTCAGCATTTTATCTTCACCGGTATCCGCATCACTGGTAAGATGTCCCACATCGGTAATATTCATAACCCGCTTTACATCCAGTCCGGTATAGCGGAGATATTTTTCCAGCACATCCTCCATAATATAGGTGCGCAGGTTGCCGATATGGGCATAATGATAGACAGTGGGACCGCAGGTATACATGGAAACCTTGCCGGGGGTGCGGGGGATAAAATCTTCTTTTTCGCGGGTAAGAGTGTTATAGAGCTTCATGAAGGATTCCTTTCCGAATGGGAATTTTTATGGATTTTTGCCGTGTCAGATTCTTTTCTGGATATATAATACATTCCAAAGAGAAATACAGCAATGGAAATGAAAAACAGGGAATATGCAAGCATACTGGATTTGATCAGCATAGCAAGATAGCTAAAGCAGTTAAAAGCGATATGGAATAGGATAGAGGGCAAAATGGATTGATATTTTTCAAATAAAAATGCCATTAAAAATCCAATCAGGGAGGCATAAACAAATTGCATCCAATTCATATGGGCGGCGCCGAATATGAAAGCGGAGAGGATTTGCGCAGCTGCTACAGGCATAGCCCGGCGCAGGCGGGTGTAAATCAGTCCACGGAAAACGACTTCTTCCAAAATCGGCGTAACAATTCCCACACAAAGCACTTCCATAAAAAAGCTTCCGCCGCCAAAGGCAAGGGTATAGTATTCGTTATTAGAAGTGCTTGCTTCTTCAATAGCAGGAAAAAAAAGGGTAAGGAGAGAAATTGCTACCACTACAATTATTTGCGCAGAAGCGCCTAAAGCGAGAGAAGCAGTTCCGGCAGAGGGAGAAATTTTTGCAAGGGAAATTTCTTTTCCGAAACGCTTGCCCCGGAGGGTATAAAACAGAAAATAGATTAAAATGAGGAGCAAAGCAGAACAAATAGAAATCAAAGCGAAATATTTGGAAAAGGTGCTCCAATAGTTGTGGGTATAAATAACTATATCAATGGAATAAGGGAGAGAGCTTTGAATGCAGAAAGAATACAATAAAACTGCGCCGTTTTGCACAACAAACATGGCTCCATAGATAAAAAGCGCGTACATTAAGGAAAGGAGAAACGCACCAGCGGGAGATCGCTTGGGCTGCGGTGCGCCGCACGCTGCACAGAACCGATCCTTTGTCTGCACGCCCGGATTTCCGCAATAATGACATTTGTATTGCATTCTATCCCTTCTTTCATAAAAAAATTCCAATTATTGGAAAATATTGTAGGGTTTCCAGCTGGAGCTTACACATGCTTTATAAGCCTCCCTTGTGTAAAGGGAGGTGGCTTGCCGTTAGGCAAGACGGAGGGATTGTAAGACTGTCGATTTGTAAATCATTCAAAATGATAGTAGAGACAATCCCTCACCCGCTTCGCGGGAGCTCCCTTTGCTGGAGGGAGCCTTAGGAAGTGTGTTCAAACTCGCACACAGTAAGACTTACTTTTTCCCTTCCAATTCTGCAAGGCGCTGCTCCAGAATTTGCAGACTATGCCGCACAGAACAAAGCTCCTGTGCAACCGGGTCGGGAATATGCACCTGGTCTAAATCCATAGGATCTACTTTATTCCCGTCTCTGCGTACTACATGCGCAGGAATACCTACTGCTGTACAGTTTTCCGGTACGGGGCCCAATACAACTGCACCGGCGGCGATTTTCGCGCCGTCGCCTACGGTGAAATTGCCAAGCACCTTTGCCCCTGCCCCTACCATTACGTTATTTCCAAGAGTAGGATGCCGCTTACCGGTGTCTTTTCCGGTACCGCCCAGGGTCACACCCTGATATAAGGTACAGTTGTCGCCAATGATTGTGGTTTCGCCGATTACAACGCCGCTGCCGTGGTCGATAAACAAACCGTGCCCAATGGTTGCGCCGGGATGAATTTCAATCCCGGTAAGAAAGCGGGCTGCCTGGGATACAAAGCGGGCGCTGGTGTATTTCTTTTTCCGGTACAGCCGGTTGGACATCCGGTATGCAAGGAGGGCATGAAATCCGGAATAAAGAAAAGCAGCCTCCGCCCGGCTTTTTACAGCCGGGTCACGATCGCAGATTGCGTCTATATCCCGCCCGGCTTCCTTTACAAAATTCTGTACGCCACGGCTGATGCTTCCAAAGGACGCATCCCATGCTTTTTTATTGATAGAGATTTTTATTTTACCCATTCAAATTACCCTGCTTTCGTTGGCTTAAAAGGAAGCTTTCACTTCTGTCAGTATATGCGGAAAAGAAGCAGTCTCATTCCTGCGGTGCAGAGGTGTTCGTATCTGCCTGGACGATCAGCCCATCCTCAAAGTAGCCGGTATAGGTTCTGCCGTCCGGCCAGGTATAGGTGCCTTGTCCCCAAAGGGTGTTGTTCTGGAATGCTCCTGTATATACCTCGCCACTGGGCCAGGTATAGGTACCCTGTCCCCAGCGCTGGTCCGCTAAAAATTCCCCTTCGTATACGCCGCCGTCGGCGTATTTATAGATTCCTTTGCCTTCCTTTGCGCCTTTCACATAAGCGCCTTCGTAGGATGCGCCGTCCGCCATGGTGTGCACCCCTTCCCCGTCCTTCAGATCATCCTTGAAGGTGCCGGTATAAACGCTGCCGTCCGCCCAGGTGTAAGTGCCCTGTCCGGACTTGTTGCCGTTTTCATATTCGCCCTCGTACACGTCTCCGTTTGCAAAGGTACACACGCCCTGTCCGTGCTGGCGATCTTCGTAAAATTCCCCTTCGTATACATCCCCGTTGTCCCGGGTCAGCTTGCCGGTACCGTGCTTCACAAGGTGTTTTACTTCCCCTTCATATACATCCCCGTTGGAGTATTCCAGGGTTTTATTTTCTGCATTGTATTTGGCGGTAAGCCCCTTCACCGCACTGTCTCCGCCGTAGGAAATCTGTCCTGTGGCGGGCATGCCGTCGCTGTTCAAAACTCCCACAAAGGATACGGAAAATCCGGTATCAAAGCGGTATTTCACATACCGGATACCGAAAAGATATAAAACCCCTAGAATCAGCAAAATGCTCACCAGAATAGAAACGCCGATGATGATCAAATTGGTGCGGGTTTGAAAGCCTGTTTTCATTTTACGTTTGTTTTGCTTTGGCTGGGACATAGGTATGACCACACCTTTCTTTGGAATTGCAGGGGCTACAGATTTTTAAACATCGTGATTGCGTTGTCGATCATCTGCAAAAGCTCCGGAATAAAAAAAGTAGCAAGCACAGCGATGACAAGAAGAATCAGTCCGCCAATCAAAATCCAGATCGGCGCGTTTCCCCTTTTGTCATAGCGAACCTCGGCATGATACTTTTTTTCCTCCGGCACATACAGCCGTGCTGTCGTCAGATCCAGCTTTGGCTTTGGCAATGCCGATCCGGTAAAGAACCGGCGCAGTAGGGCGATCCATTTTTTTTCCTGTTTTTGCGAGAGCAGGCACTCCTCCGGATTTGCAATGGAAACACATTTGCGCAGAACCGTTCCGTCCCGGAGAGCACGTTGCATGCCCCAAGCAGGACGTCCCAGTTCGTACAGGGTTTTGCCGTTCTCCGGCGACAAACACGCTGCTGCAAGGAGCGCGCGGACCACAGCGCCAAGATACCATTTATTATATACGGAGGCAATGCCGCCGATAAGGATACCCGCGTACAGCCCCCATATGATCAGGGTAAGGGATATGGTAGAATTCTCAAATGAAAAATTCGCATATACGTCCAGCAGCATATCGTACCTCCTGTAAAAAAATTTGCACAAGCTTTGTAAGGCTCCCGCGTACAGCCCCCGCACTTCCTAAGCCTCCCTTGTGAAAAGGGAGCTTTTTACGTTTGTTTTCAGTCTTTCTTCAGAATATCCGTACCAAGATATTTTTGAAGGACTTCCGGTACGGAGACGCTACCGTCCGCGTTCTGATTCTGTTCCACAATTGCAGGCAGAATCCGGCTGGTTGCAAGTCCGGAGCCATTCAGCGTATGGACAAATTCCGTTGCGCCGCCGCCATCCCGTTTAAAGCGGATGCTTCCTCGGCGCGCCTGGTAATCCCGGGCGTTGGAAACGGAAGAAACTTCTTTATATCCATCCATGGAAGGAATGTGGATTTCAATATCATAGGTTCGTGCCATTGATGCGGAGCAGTCTGCGGCGGCAAGCTTTACAGTGCGGAAATGGAAGCCCAGTCCCTTAACCAACGCTTCTGCTTTTCCTACAAGCTCTTCAAAGGCCGCGTCGGAGTCTTCCGGGCGGGTATACTGCACCATTTCAACCTTGTTGAATTGATGTCCCCGTACCATGCCCCGTTCGTCCGTCCGGTAAGAACCGGCTTCTCTCCGGAAGCAGGGGGTATAGGAAATATATTTCCGGGGCAGGTCTGCCTCGGTGAGAATCTCATCCCGGTGGAGGGATACAAGGGCTGTTTCCGCGGTAGGCAGCATAAAACGGCGGCGTTCGTCCTCCGCAGTTTCCAGCCAGTATACTTCATCCTTGAATTTGGGGAACTGCCCTGCGGTGAGTCCGCATTCGTAGCCCAGCATATGGGGTACCAGCACCAGCTCGTATCCGTCGGATATGTGGGTGTCAATAAAGTAATTCAGCAGCGCCCATTCCAGCCGGGCGCCCATGCCCCGGTAGATCCAGAAGCCGTTGCCGGACAGCTTGGTTCCCCGTTTATAGTCGATCAGACCTAAATCGGTACACAGATCCACATGGTTTTTCGGTTCAAAATCAAAGTGGTGAGGCTCTCCGAAATAACGGATCGGTTCGTTGTTTTCTTTTCCGCCGGGGGCAAGATCCGGATCGGGCAGATTGGGCAGTCCTAAAAGGAGATTATTATATTCCGCTTCCACTTGCGCCAGCTTTTCATCGTTCGCTTTGATCTGTGCGGACAGCTCCTTCATTGCTACAAAAACAGGGGAAGGATCCTTACCTTCCTTTTTCATTTGGGGAATCTGCTTGGTGGCGCGGTTCTGCTCCGCCTTCTTTGCCTCGTTTTCGCTTATCATTTCCCGGCGCTGTACGTCTAATTCTACAATACGCGCAATATCGTCCTTTGCGTCTGTTCCTTTTGCCGCCAGACGGCGGACGATTTCTTCCGGATTTTCCCGGATCAGTTTGATGTCAAGCATGGTTGCAACTCCTAATACGTTATATTGAAATATAGTTTTTATTCTTCCGTGATTTTCTTACCGCATACCGTTTCCAGCAAGGTTTCCAAATCGGTTTCATCAGAAAATTCGATAGACAGGGTTTTTCTGCCGCCTTTGGTGGATATCCGGCACCACCGTCCCGTAAGACCTGTGACCTTGTGCTCCAGCTCCGCCACATAATCCACCTGCACTCCCGTTTCCTTGGGAGCGGGTACAGGGCGCTGTTTATTTTGGGCTTTTACGGCGGCTTCCGTCTCCCGCACAGACAGATTCCGGGCAACGATCCGTTGTGCCAGGGCTTCAATGCCGTCTCTGTCCCGGAGTCCCAGCAGTGCCCGGCAGTGCCCAGCACTCAGTCTGCCGTCCTGAAGCATGACTGCGATGCATTCCGGAAGATCCAGCAGGCGGAGGGAATTGGCAATGGCGCTGCGAGATTTCCCCAGCCGGCCTGCCACTTCCTCTTGGGTCAAGTCAAACTGGGCAAGGAGAGTTTGATATGCCTGGGCTTCTTCATAGGGATTGAGATCCTCCCGCTGGAGGTTCTCAATCAGGGCAAGCTGCGCTGTGCGCAGATCGTCCGCTTCCAGAAGCAGGGCGGGGATTTCCGTCAGACCTGCCAGCTTGGACGCACGCCAACGCCGTTCTCCGGCGATAATCTGATACAGTCCGTTTTGTCCCTCTCGCACCAAAATCGGTTGCAGCACGCCGTTTGCAGCAATGGAATCCGCAAGCTGAGACAGTGCTTCCGGATCAAAATGCTGCCGGGGCTGGTCGCTTTTCGGCTCTACCTGGGAAAGACGCAGCTTGATGACGCTGTCCTGGGGCTGATCCGGCGTGTTGTCGGAAAAAATCATATCAAGTCCTCTGCCGAGGGCAGGTTTTTTTGCCATGGATACCTCCGTTTTTCATTATGGGGAAAGAAGCGAAAAATGTTTGTTTATTTATGGGGCGCCGCCCCATACCCCGCTTAGCCCTTTTTTGTAAAAAAGAGCTAAGAACCCAAAAAACTTTAAAAAATATTTTTGAAGTTTTTGAGGATTCATAAGGAACTTTTTACCAAAAGTTCCTTATGCGGGGCTTCGGGGCAGCGCCCCGCTGTATCCCTTACAGAACCCGGGAAACCAGTTCCTTTGCAATTTCCATATATGCAAGGGAGCCTTTGGAATATTTATCGTGATAGAAAATCGGCTGTCCGAAGCTGGGCGCTTCCGAAAGCTTTACATTGCGTACCACGGGAGTTTTAAACAGCTTGTCTGCGTAATACCGTTTCAGCTCCGCGAGCACCTGAGTTGAAAGATTCAGCCGTCCGTTATACATAGTGATCAGAATGCCGGTGATGGACAAAAGGGGATTATACAGCTGCTTCACTTTTTTAATAGAGATCATCAGCTGGGAAAGTCCCTCCAGGGAATAATATTCGCACTGCATGGGAATTACCACGCCGTGGGAACAGGAAAGAGCATTCACAGTCAGCATACCCAAAGAGGGGGGGCAGTCGGTAAAAACAAAGTCGAAATCCTCGCCCACATCGGCAAGAACGCTGCGCAGGGAATATTCCCGTTTTTCCCGATCCAATAGTTCGATTTCAGCGCCTGCAAGATCCATGGTGGCAGGCAGGAGCCAGAGCCTGTCGAATTGGGTGGGTACAATTGCCGCCGCAGGGGAGCAGCCTCCGAGGAGCGCATCGTACATGGAATAATGCAGGGATTTTTTATTTTGACCAACGCCGCTGGTAGCATTCCCCTGGGGATCCAGATCGGCAAGGAGCACGCGGAATCCGAGGCTGGCAACGCAGGCGGCTATATTTACAGCGGAAGTGGTTTTGCCCACACCGCCTTTTTGATTCGCAAATGAGATAATAACAGGTCCGCCCACTACATATCCTCCGTATATAAATTCATACCTTATATTATAAGGCTGCGGGGGATTTTTGTCAACAGAATTTGATAGGGAATTTGCAGGAACAAAAAGCCTCCCTTGTGCAAAGGGAGGTGTCATGGCAAAGCCATGACGGAGGGATTGTTATACTGTCATTTTGAAGAATCTGCAAATCGGCAGCGTTCCTTAGACAATCCCCCAGCCGGCTCCGCCGGCAGCCCCCTTTACACAAGGGGGCCTTTTTTGTTTGTGCAAGTTTGAAAAAAACTTTTCATTTTCCCCCGTATAGTTCCTATATTCTCTGAATGGATCATTCAATTTTTATTTAAAATTGTGTACACTATTTATGGAAAATACGCTAAATAGCAGGTATTAACATGGATAATAAAAAAATTGGAATAAAAATAAGAGAATGCAGAAAAGCATGTGGATTGGATCAAAGTGAATTGGCAGATAAAGTAGGAATCAGCACAAGATATCTTGGAGATATCGAACGCGGGGCGAAAATTCCGAAACTGGCAACTTTCATTGATTTGTTAAATGCGATGAATGCATCTGCCGATTATGTTTTAATTGATGAATTAAATAGCGCTTATAAACTTCAAGCATCGGAACTGGAAAAAACATTAGAAGAACTAGAAATTTCTGATAGAAATTTAGCAATGGATCTTTTAAAAACAATTATTGAGAATCTAAAAAGCAGATAAAAACAGGACGGAATTTTCCGT
>CANTEM010000044.1 GCA_947652805.1 uncultured Clostridia bacterium
AACATCTTGGAAAAAGTGCAAGGTACTAGAATATAGTGATTGTGGATATTGTAGAAACGGGAAAAACCCTGTACGAAAACAATCTGGAACCCTATGAGACGATTGTTCCAATCAGCGCGCGTTTGGTGGTTAATAAAGCCAGCTTCCAGTTTAAAAATGCAGAGATCCTTGCAATGACAGAAAAAATTCAAAAGGCAATTGCAGAAAAATAATTTACAGATAAAGATTCTAAGGAAAGGTACAGCATACAATGATACGTGTGATGGAATATGCCCAGTGCGCGGAAGAAATTCTGAACCGGAGCGTTCAAACAGTGGATCCGGATGTTGAAAAGGCAGTTGCCGAAATCATCCGCACGGTGCAGGCGGAGGGCGATCAGGCGTTGCTTGCTTATACGAAAAAGTTTGATCAGGCAGAACTTGACAGTCTTGCAGTAAATGAAGAAGAAATCGACGAAGCAGTTGCTTCCATGGGCGATACATATTTGCAGATTCTGAAAGAAGCAAAAGAAAGAATCTGGGCATTCCATGCCAATCAGAAACGCAGTGGATTTGTTTTGACCGGAGCCTGTGGAGAAGTGCTTGGTCAGCGTGTCATTCCCATGGAGCGGGTCGGACTGTATGTTCCCGGCGGGACGGCGGCATATCCTTCTTCCGTATTGATGAACTGCGTCCCTGCTCAGATCGCCGGAGTAGAAGAGATCGTTATGGTAACTCCTCCTGGTAAGGATGGGAAAATCAATCCGGTGATTTTGGCGGCTGCAAAAATTGGCGGCGTCCGGAAGATTTTTAAGGTTGGCGGCGCACAGGCGATTGCTGCATTGGCATATGGCACCCAGTCTGTACCCCGGGTGGATAAGATCGTAGGACCCGGAAACCGATTTGTTGCCGAGGCAAAACGGCAGGTGTTTGGTGCTGTTGCCATTGATATGATTGCTGGCCCCAGCGAAATTCTGGTGATTGCAGACGGTGCCTCTGATCCTACCTATGTTGCAGCGGATCTGCTGTCTCAGGCAGAACACGACGTTTGCGCTTCTGCTGTACTTGTTACCGATAGCAGGGAACTGGCAGAGCAGGTGGCGCAGGAGCTGGAACGGCAAATTCCGCTCCTTTCCAGACAGGAAATCGCCCGCAAATCCATTGACAGCAACGGAAAAATCATTATTGCCGATTCCATTCGGCAGGCGGTGGAAATTTCCAACGCACTGGCGCCGGAACATTTGGAAATCTGCACAGACAATCCTTTTGATTATCTCGGACAGGTAAAGCATGCAGGCAGCGTGTTTCTGGGAAGATACTGCCCGGAAGCATTGGGGGACTATTTTGCAGGTCCCAACCACACCTTGCCTACCAGCGGAACGGCACGTTTTTCCAGCCCGCTGTCCGTAGATGATTTTGTAAAGAAAACACAGTTTACCTATTATACCAAAGAGGCGTTGGCACCTGTTTATGAAAAAGTCGGATATTTTGCAGACCAGGAAGGGCTTGGCGCCCATGCGAAATCTGCACGGATCCGGTTTGCAAAGTCAGAATAAACGGAGCAAGGGAATATGAGCAGATTTTTAAGTCAGCGGTTTGCGGCGTTGGAGCCGTATACGCCGGGGGAACAGCCCCAGGATCGAACATATATTAAATTAAATACCAACGAATCCCCCTATCCGCCCTCCCCCAGAGTATTGGAGGCTGTAAATGCAGAACAGGTTTCCATGTTGAATCTGTATCCGGATCCAACTTGCGGACTGCTGCGGGAAAAACTGGCGGAGACCTATGGCGTGGGGCCGGAAAATGTGTTTGTCACCAATGGATCGGACGATATTCTCAATATGTCTTTTATGGCATTTTGCGACCGGGATCATGGGATTGCTTTCCCGGATATCACATACGGATTTTATTCCGTGTACGGACAGTTGCATGATGTCCCATGCCGGGTAATTCCCCTGACGGAGGATTATCAGGTGCATGTGCCGGATTATGTCAATATCGGCTCCAATGTGATCATTGCCAATCCCAACGCGCCCACAGGCATTGCGTTGTCGCTGGAAGAGATTGAACGGATTGTGCAAAGCAACCCGGATCATGTGGTGATGATTGATGAAGCATATGTGGATTTCGGCGCTGTATCCGCGCTGCCGCTGCTGGGACAGTATAAAAATCTGCTGATTATCCGTACCTATTCCAAATCCCGCTCCCTTGCAGGTGCAAGACTTGGATTTGCCATCGGCGATGCTGCATTGATCGAAGATTTGGAACGGATCAAGTATTCCATGAATCCCTATGATATCAACCGGCTCACGCAGGTTGCGGGAATTGCCTGTCTGGAATCGGACGATTATTATAAGGCAAATGCAGAAAAAATCATCCGCGTCCGGGACTATACTACAAAAGCATTAGAAGCGCGCGGCTTTACCGTGCTTCCCTCCGGTGCAAATTTTGTATTTGCGAAAAAGCCGGGCATTGCGGGGAAGGATCTGTATCAGTTCCTGCGGGAGAACGGCGTCCTGGTGCGCTGGTTTGACAAGGAGCGGATCCGGGATTTTCTGCGTATAACCATTGGTACCCGGGAGCAAATGGACAAGCTGCTGTTTGTTTTAGACAAATGAGGAAAATCCGGAAGGATGAAATGCTGTGGGATCCGGCGTCTGTCTCTATCAGACCGGAATGCATTTCACCCATGACGAAACCGTTACAAAACCAAAGAAAGGGATAACCAAACATATGAGAATCGGTACAATCAACAGAACAACAAAAGAGACGGACATTCAGTTGAGGCTGTGCCTGGAGGGAACAGGACAAGGGGAGATTGATACAGGCGTGGGATTTTTGGATCACATGCTCACGCTGTTTGCCTCTCACGGACGGTTCGACCTCTCTCTTGCCTGCAAGGGGGACTTGCAGGTGGACGCCCACCACACGGTGGAGGATATCGGCATTTGCCTAGGGAAAGCCTTCAGCGAAGCGCTGGGCGACATGCGGGGAATTTGCCGCTATGGAGATATTACGCTTCCCATGGATGAAGCGCTGATTTTGTGTGCCGCCGATTTTTCCGGACGTTCCTATTTGGGGTATACAGTGCAGCTTCCTGCTGCTAAGGTGGGTGCATTTGATACGGAGCTTGTGGAGGAGTTTTTGCTGGCATTTGTACGCAATGCGGGACTGACGCTGCATGTGCGGCAGCTTGCCGGAACCAACACCCACCATATTATTGAAGGAATTTTCAAAGCCCTTGGCCGCACGATGCGCAAGTGTGTTGCAATGGATCCGCAGACAGCAGGGGAAATTCCTTCAACCAAAGGGGTACTGTAAGGATGATAGCGATTATTGATTATGGCGTGGGCAACCTGTTTTCCCTGCGATCCTCCTTTGCCTATATTGGCGAGGATGCGGTTGTAACCGGCGATCAGGAAAAAATAGCAGCGTGTGACCGGATTATCCTGCCTGGGGTAGGCGCTTTCGGAGACGCTGCAAATAAGCTGCGGGCGGCGGGACTCGATCAGGTGGTCATTCGCGAGGCGGAAAAAGGCAAACCGCTCCTGGGAATATGTCTGGGCATGCAGCTTCTTTTTGAGAAAAGTCTGGAATATGGGGAGCATGCAGGGCTGGGACTGATCCCCGGCGCGGTGGTTCCCATGCGCGGCGTAGTGCCGGATGCATATAAGGTTCCGCAGATCGGTTGGAATGCGTTGCAATTTCCAAAGGATAAGCCGCGCAGCGCACTTTATAAAAATATCCGGGAGGGGGATCACGTGTATTTTGTGCATTCCTATTATGCGGATCAGTGCGATCCCTGGGTGAGCGCGGTGACAGAATACGGCACGCAGATCACGGCATCTGCCGAAAACGGAAATGTATATGGGACCCAGTTTCATCCGGAAAAGAGCGGAACAGTGGGACTGAACATATTAAAGGCATTTTGTGAAGTTTAAAACGATAAGGAAGACGGTAGAGATATGAATTTATTTCCTGCAATTGACTTATATGAAGGAAAAGCGGTGCGTCTGGTGAAAGGCGACTATGCGCAGATGACCGTTTACAGCGAAAATCCGGAGGAGCTGGGCGGTGCGTTTCGCTGCGCCGGAGCGGAGTATCTGCATACGGTTGACCTGGAAGGCGCTAAGGACGGTACGACTCCCAATCTGGAAACAGTGCAGAAATTGGTGGAAACCAGCGGATTGAAGGTGCAGGTGGGCGGAGGCATCCGCAGCCCGGAGATCGTGCGCCGCTACTTGGATGCCGGTGTGCACAGAGTCATTATCGGAACAGCCGCAGTGACCGATCCGGATTTTTTGCAGGATATGGTGGAGACATACGGTAAACAGATTGCCGTAGGCGTGGATGTACGGGACGGCATGGCGGCGATTCGCGGCTGGCAGGAGCAAAGTGCGCTTACCTGTGACGGACTGTTTGCGCGGCTGACCCAGGCTGGCGTGCAGACAGTGATCTGTACAGATATATCCAAGGACGGCATGCTTGCCGGTCCGAATATGGAAATGTATAAGGAACTTTCGGAAAAATATCAGGTGCGTTTGATTGCATCCGGCGGAATTACAACTTTGGATGATGTAAGAAAATTGCGGGATATGGATTTGTACGGCGCAATTTTGGGCAAATCCATTTATACAGGTTCAATTGATCTTGCCGCTGCTGTACTGGCTTGCCGGGGCGTGCTTTGATTTGGAGATGTTGAAATGATAACAAAACGGATTATTCCTTGTTTGGATGTGCGGGACGGCCGTGTGGTAAAGGGTGTAAACTTTTTGGATGTAAACGATGTGTCCTCTCCGATTACTCTGGCGAAGTTTTACAGCGAAAACGGCGCGGATGAATTGGTTTTTTATGATATTACCGCTTCCTTTGAGGGCAGACAGCTTTTTACAAACATTTTAACAGAGGTTGCCAGCCAGATTTTCATTCCCCTTACAGTGGGCGGGGGAATCAACACAGTGGACGATTTCGACCGGGTATTGAAATGCGGTGCGGATAAGGTCAGCGTCAATTCCGGTGCGATCCGGGATCCCGGGCTGATCCCTGCGGCTGCAAAAAAATACGGGGATCAGTGTGTGGTGCTGTCGGTGGATGTGCGGCGTGTGGACGGGAAATTTACCGTTTTCGCAAAGGGCGGCAGGGAAAATACCGGCATTGATGCGCTGGAATGGATCCGGCAGGGCGTGGAAAACGGCGCAGGTGAGATTGTGCTCAACAGTATTGACACAGACGGGGTAAAGGAAGGTTTTGATCTGGAAATGCTGGATGCTGTTTGCAGCATTGTGGATGTGCCGGTGATTGCTTCCGGCGGCGCCGGCTGCATGGAGGACTTTACCCGTTTGTTTACACAGGTGCCGAAAGTGGATGCGGGGCTGGCGGCTTCTATCTTCCACTTTGGAGAAGTGTCGATTCATAATTTAAAAGAAAAACTGCTGGGTGACGGCATTAACGTCCGGCTGTAATATAATTTCAAATAAAACCTGGAGGATTACGATGCATATTGATACAGAAAAACTGAAATTCGATGAAAAGGGATTGATTCCCGCGGTTGTGATTGACAGCAGAACAAACAAGGTTCTGACTGTGGCATATATGAACCGGGAAAGTCTTGCGATCAGTCTGGAAGAGAAGCGCACCTGCTTCTGGTCTCGCTCTCGGCAAAAGCTTTGGAGAAAAGGTGAAACTTCCGGAAATGTGCAGCATATTGTGCGTATTGATACGGACTGCGACTGTGATGCGCTGACCGTATACGTGCTGCCGGAGGGCCCTGCCTGTCACACCGGGGAAGAATCCTGCTTTTACAATTCTGTATATGAAGGGGAAGAGCCGTTCTCTCTGAATGCTCTGATGCGGCTGATCGAGGGCAGAAAAACGGAGAAGAAGGAAGGTTCATACACTACCTATCTTTTTGAAAAGGGAATAGATAAAATCCTGAAAAAGGTGGGTGAAGAATGTACGGAGGTCATCATCGCTGGCAAGGCAGACGATCATGCAGAAGTGATTTATGAGATTTCCGACCTGACCTATCACGTACTTGTGCTGATGGTGCAGATGGGTATATCGATTGATGATATTTACAAAGAACTGGCTTCTCGCCATGTGATAGATCACAAGGTGAAACAGGAGAAAATGACGAAATGACGTCTCCATCCAATCTGCATACTCATACTGTTTACTGCGACGGAAAAAATACGGCGGAGGAACTGATTCGGCGTGCTATAGAGTTGGGCTGGGAATCCATCGGGTTTTCCGGTCACGCATATACGGCATGCGATCCGACGTATTGTATGTCCCGGGAGGATACGGTATTATATCGGCAGGAAATATTGGCGCTGCGGGAAAAGTATCGGGAGATCATACGGGTATATCTGGGCATTGAGCAGGATTTGTTTTCCGATGCGCCCAATTTCCCCTATGATTACAGGATCGGCAGTACCCACTATTTGCTGTGCAGTGACGGTGCATATGTACCGGTGGATGATTCCCCCGAGGTTACAGCAGAGGCTGTGGATCGCTATTTTGGCGGTGACTATTATCGGTATGCACAGGCGTATTATCGGCAGATTGCCGATGTTGCAAAGGTAACCGGATGCGATATTGTAGGACATTTTGATCTGATCACAAAATTCAATGAAGGCGGGCGGTTCTTTGATGAAACGGACGCAAGATACCGGACTGCTGCTATTGAGGCATTGGGGCAGGTTGTACAAACGTGCCGGCTGTTTGAAATCAATACAGGCGCTATGCTGCGTGCAGGGCGGTCCGTTCCGTATCCAGCAGCGTTTCTGTTGCGGGAGCTGTGCCGGCTTGGTGGCTCGGTGATTATCACCAGTGACTGTCACCAGGTGAAAGGGTTGGATTGGGCTTTTGCGCAGGCTGCGGAGCTTGCGAAGGATGCCGGCTTCCGCTACTGTAAAATTTTGCGCGACGGTGTGTTCGCAGATACTATGCTTTAAACAGAACATAAAAAGCCTTCCCTGCCAGGGAAGGCTTTTTATTCAGATCGTTTGGTGTGTAACCCACCGGGAAATCAATACGCGGGCAAGGGGTCTGCATCCTTTGTGGAGAATATAAAATGCCTTATACTTATAATAATTGTAATCCTTGCTGTTTTTGTCTGCATAACGGAAGATGATACGCAGGGCGTCTGTGATCTCCTTGAAACGGGGTACAGCTTCCTTTTTGCCGGCTATGTATCCAAGATAGGAGCGCATAACCGGGAGCAGTAGATACGTGCTGGCGGGTCCAAGCAGCTGAGGAACTTCCTTTTCTACATCCGTTAAAATCAGCGTTGCAAAATGAACGGCTTCATAGTCGATACGGGAATAGAAGTTGTTAGTCGCCCCGTCTGTGTTATCCATCCAGTAGTTGTACAGCTTTTCCGGTATAATGCTTACCGCCTTGGCACGCCGGAGAAATCTATATACAAAGAGACCGTCCTCTCCGATTTTTATGTCCGGAGGAAATTGCAGATCTCCGATGAGTTCTTTCCGGAACAGTTTTCCGATCACGCCGGTAATGATCTTTCTGGTGAAAAACCGTTCTAAAATATCTAATCCGGTGACAACCTCTTCATCGGTGATTTCCACTTTGGCTGTTCTCTCCGGGGTGGTAGATTCCATGCGGTAATCCAGTGCAGACATATCCGCACCGGTTTCTGTCAAGTGCTCATACATGCAGGAAAGATATGTGGGCTCCACCCAGTCGTCTGCATCTACAAAGGAAATATATGCTCCTGTGGCGGCGTGCATACCTGCATTCCGTGCATCGGACACGCCTCCGTTGGGCTTGTCAACGATTCTGACCCGGGGCTCATTCCCGTATAAATCCTGACAAACTGCAAGACTGTTATCCTTGGAACCGTCGTTTACGATTACAACTTCAAAATTTGTGTAGGTTTGGCACAACAGGCTTTCTACACATTTCTGAATTTGCGATTCTGCATTGTACATGGGGACGATAACACTGATTTTTTCGTTTTGCATGGAGATCTCCTTTTGTGCTTGCCGCTGCATTTAATCATTGATAATTACTTTCCAGTTATTATATCATTTTGTGGGAGACATTGTCAATAGAACAAAAATGATCCATC
>CANTEM010000045.1 GCA_947652805.1 uncultured Clostridia bacterium
CACTTTGCTTTTGAATATGCAACATCCTGACGAAATTCTTTACGGATCTGTGTTTTCAGGAATTGACATTTACAATTTGCCCTATTATAATGAAACCAAGTAAAGTAAATTTGGCAGTTTTGCAGTATGCAGAAAGGAATAAAAGAGGTCACATTGATGAAACGGATGAAAGGCGTTAAGGTTCCCCATATGAAATCCACTGGGGACAGCATCCCCGCGCGCATGACAGATCTGGATATTGCCGTATATCCTATGGTGCAGCATATCGGCACACCGTGCAAACCAGTCTGCCGACCGGGAGATCCTGTTTATGTGGGTACATTACTGGGACAGAAAAACGGCGGACTCTCTTCTCCTATATATTCCGGCGTGTCTGGTACAGTGAATAAAATAGAAGATATTCTGCTGTCCGACGGCAGATATGCACCTGCCGTATATGTTCTTCCGGACGGGAAGATGACGCCGGATCCGACGATCGCACCTCCCACAGTCACAGATCTGCAAGGCTTTATCCATGCAGTAGAGGACAGCGGTATTGTCGGTCTGGGCGGGGCGGGATTTCCCACCGGCGTGAAGCTGCATGTGGGGGACAGTTCCCGTATACAGGAAATCATTATCAACGGCGCGGAATGTGAACCGTATATTACCAGCGATACCCGCACTATGCTGGACCGTGGTCAGGATATGCAGGAAGGGATCCGCCTGCTGCAAAAATATCTTGGCGCGAAAAAAATTATCATTGCCGTAGAAAAAAACAAACCGACATGCATCCGTGCCATGCGCAGTATTGCCGGGGGGGACGATACGGTTTCCGTAAAGGTCTTGCCTTCCGTGTACCCTCAGGGAGCAGAAAAGGTGCTGATTTATCACACCACCGGTAAGGTTGTCCCCGAAGGGGGACTGCCTATTGACGTAGGTGTGATTGTGCTCAACTGTACCACTCTTGCAGAAATCGCCCGGTATATCCGTACAGGTATGCCTCTTGTGGAAAAATGCGTTACGGTAGACGGCTCCGCCGTGGCCAGTCCTATGAATGTGATCGTACCCATCGGGGCGACGCTGGAGGCAGTATTCAATTTTTGCGGTGCCTTCAAAGCCCAGCCCGGAAAGGTACTGTACGGAGGCCCTATGATGGGCGTGTCCGTGCCGGAGCTTAGTATGCCCGTATTAAAGCAGACAAATGCGCTTCTTGCATTGGATGCCAAGGACGCCGCTCCGGTGGACGCGGCAAACTGTATCCGGTGCGGACGGTGCACCAATGTGTGCCCGGTAGGACTTGCGCCGGTGTCTATTGCCGCGGCATATGGAAGCGGAAGTATGGAAACACTGCAAAAGATTCATACGAATCTGTGTATGGAATGCGGCTGCTGCAGCTATGTATGCCCGGCAAAACGACCGCTGGTGCAGCAGAACAAACTTGCAAAAGCGGCGCTTGCCGCATGGCTTAAATCGAATCGGTAACACCTACAGGATGCGGAAGGGGATTGCATAATGAATCAAAAATTGCAGATCACAGTATCTCCACATATCAGAAGCAGTGTGACCACCGGCAGTATTATGCTGGACGTTATCATTGCCCTTTGCCCGGCGCTCGCCGCGTCCGTTTGGCTGTTCGGCCCGCGCGCGCTGTACATCACGGCGATTTGCGTGCTTTCCTGTATTCTGTGCGAGCTGGCGTTTGAACTGATCACAAGGCGCACGCCTACAATCGGGGATTTGTCCGCCATCGTCACAGGAATGCTCCTTGCCTTTAATCTCCCTGTAACGATTCCGGAATGGCAGGCAGTCATCGGCAGTATTGTGGCAATCGTTGTCGTAAAGCAATTATTCGGCGGAATCGGGTGCAATTTTGCCAATCCGGCCATTACAGCCCGGATCGTTCTGCTTCTGTCCTTTTCCGGGACAATGACCAACTGGACGAAGCCCGCAGGTTTTTCCGGTGGGGAGTTGGTCAGCAGCGCCACGCCCCTGGTGGCTGAACCGGGAGCAGCGCCCTCTTTATATGATCTGTTTCTGGGGAAACACGGCGGCTGTCTGGGGGAAACATGTGCGCTGGCATTGCTCATCGGCGGGGTATATCTTCTGATCCGCAAGGTGATCACCTGGCAAACCCCTGTAGCCTTTATCGGTACAGTATTTCTCATTTCCTTCTTTGCCGGAGATTGCAGCGCCCCGGCTGCTCTGTACCAGATTCTCTCCGGCGGACTGATGCTGGGCGCGTTCTTTATGGCAACGGATTATGCTACCTCTCCCCCCACAGCCGCAGGGAAGCTTGTGTTCGGGATCGGCTGCGGACTGATCACGGCGGCGATCCGTTTGTGGGGAACATACCCGGAGGGTGTGTCTTTCGCCATTTTGTTTATGAATATTCTGACCCCGTATATCACAAAGCTTTGCGCAAGAAAAGTTTTCGGTGCTGTCCCGGCGAAAAAGGCGGGGGCGGGCAGTGCGAAGGAAAGGAGTCGGCAGTCCATATGAAACGCGAGGCATGGAAGAGTATTGCGGTACTGACAAGTATATGTCTGGTTGTGGCAGTATTGCTGGCGGCTGTGAATCATGTTACTGCTCCGATTATAGAAGATTCGGCTGCCACCGGCGCACAGGCATCTTTGTATGCGGTGCTGCCGAACGCGGCAGGCTTTGAAGAAGAAACTCCTGGCGGAGAAGTGCCCGAGACGATTACCGGAATATTCCGGGACACAGGGGGAAGCGGTTATGCCGTCACCCTGTCCACCAGCTCCTCTTATTCTGCAACCCCTATGACCTTTACGATAGGCATTGGCACAGACGGAAAAATCATCGGTGTGGAAATGACGGGTTATGCAGAATCCAAGGATTTTGGGGATTATCCGGCTACCTATGTGGGACAGGATTCCGCACTGTCCGGCGTGGATCTGTACGCCGGCGTGACCTACTCCTCAACGGCATTCCGCAGCGCGGTGGAGGATGCGTTTTCCGTACTGATCGAGCTTGGCGGTATAGCCCAGGGAAATAAAACGGAAGAACAAATCATTGAAGAATACAAACCTCTGCTGCTTCCCGGCGCACTGAACCGGGCAGGCACGCCGAAGTTAGAGGAATATGCGGTATCTGGCGACGGTATACAGCAGGCGCTGCGGGCTGCAAACGATGTGGGGTATTTGTATGTTTTAGAGGACGGAGGAGAAACCTTCGTTGCTGCGGTCAGCTCCACAGGCGGCGCCGTTTGTATGGATCTGGAAGGCAAAGACGTTACGGCAGAGCAGGAAGCCCTCATTAAACGGGTGCAGGAGCTTTCCGATACGGACTCCATTCATGAGAAAAATAAAACAGCCGCAGCTCGGGCACTGACAGAGGGCGCGGTGCTTACGCCTGTATCGGTTTCCGGTCAGTTTGGCACGGTATCCAGTATATATTCGGTATCTGACGCTGGCGCAGCCGCTTATGCTATGGTGTGTACTCCTTACGGCTACCGGAATCCTATGAAGCTGGTGTTTGTGCTGAACGGAAACGGTGAAACCGTAGGCTTCCGATCTGCCGATGAACTCATACAGGAAAGCGATTATTATACAAACTATTCGCTGGACGAATCTGTATATGCAGCCGGGTTGATCGGCGTTACCGCCGGCACAGCGTCTGAGGATCTGACGCTCATATCCGGCGCTACCATGACCGGTGATGGCGTATGGACGGCACTGCAAGACGTGTTTGCCGCATATGAAGCCCTTGGGGCGCAGTGACAGAGAGGGAGAAGCGATTATGTGGAAAAATTTTTTAAAGGGCATCATCCGGGAAAACCCCGTTTTGGTGCTGCTGCTGGGCACTTGCCCTACCTTGGCTGTGACAACCTCTGTTTCCAGCGCGTTCGGTATGGGCGCCGCATTCACTGCGGTACTGCTTGGTTCCAATATAGTCATTGCAGCATTGCGCAAAATGATTCCCGGTCAGGTGCGCATCCCGTGCTATATCGTGATCATCGCCGGATTTGTCACAGCGGTGGAAATGATCATGCATGCGTTTGCACCGGATCTGTATGAAGCGCTGGGCGTGTTTTTGTCGCTGATTGTTGTCAACTGTATCATTCTTGGCAGAGCGGAAGTATATGCGAGCAAAAACCGGATTCTGGATTCGGCTGTGGACGCGCTGGGCATGGGTGTGGGCTTTACTTTGGCGCTCCTTGCTATGGCGTCGATCCGTGAAGTTTTCGGCGCAGGTTCCTTCTTGGGCTGGGAAATCCCGTTCCTGTCAAAGTTTGCTGTCCCGATATTGGTAAATTCCCCCGGCGGGTTCTTTGTGTTCGGTATTTTGATTGCTATTGTCAACAGCATCACAAAAAGAAAAACCGGAAGAGACTTCGGCTGCACAGGCTGTCCCTCTGCGGCAGTGTGCGGGGCTAACGACGGCAGTCTGCAAAAGGCTGCCCAGAAGGATCAGGCGGCAGGAGCCGGCAAGGACTGCGATGACACTGCACAGGAGGGTGGAAAATGATGCGGGATTTGATAATTATCATTTTCACCGCAATGCTGGTGAACAACTATGTACTGGTACGCTTTTTGGGAATCTGTCCCTTTTTGGGCGTCTCTAAAAAGCTGCATTCTGCGGTTGGCATGGGGCTTGCCGTTACCTTTGTCATGCTTCTTGCCACAGCCGCCACATGGCCCATTCAAACGTATTTGCTGACGGCGTTTCGTCTGGAATATCTGCAAACCATTGTGTTTATTCTCATTATTGCTGCGCTGGTGCAGCTTGTGGAGATTATTCTGAAACGGCATATTCCGGCGCTCCACCGCTCCCTTGGTATCTATCTGCCGCTCATTACGACCAACTGCGCCGTGCTTGGCGTGGCGAAAAATAATATTTCCGAAGGATATGCAACCTTTATAGAAGCAATGGCAAACGCTCTGGGCTGCGGTCTTGGATTTTTGCTTGCTATGGTGCTGTTTGCAGGGGTTCGTATGCGCATTGAAACGGCAAAGCCGCCCAAATGCTTTGAAGGCATGCCCATAACACTCATATCTGCGTCTATTGTGGCGCTGGCGTTTTACGGCTTTGCAGGTGTGATCGACAATATGTTTCTGTAAAAAGGGAAGGAGAAAAGCGGGATGCTGGATGCAATTTTGCCTGCTGCGGTGTGCGTGGCGGGAATTGGCTTGATATGCGCGGTCATTCTTGTTGTCGCAGCCCGATTTATGGCGGTGCGGGAAAAGTCCCGGGAAAAGGAACTGCGGGCATGTCTTCCCGGTGTGAACTGCGGTGCGTGCGGGTATCCCGGTTGTGACGGATACGCGGCGGCACTGGCAGAGAAAACGGAGAAGCGTACCAACTTATGCATCCCCGGCGGGGATGGGGTATCGGAGAAAATTTCCCAGGTGCTGGGTGTGGAATTTCAGGATACCGTAGAACAGGTTGCAGTGATCCATTGCTGCGGCGACTGTGAACATGCGGCGAAAAAAGCGGACTACAGCGGTATACAGACATGCAGCGGCGCAAAAATGCTGTATGGCGGCGAACATGCATGCACCTACGGTTGCCTTGGAAAAGGGGACTGTGCGGCGATCTGTCCCTATGACGCGATTTATATGGAAAAAGGAATTGCCCATGTGCACGCACCCAAATGTGTAGGCTGCGGGCTGTGCGTCAAGACCTGTCCCAACAAAATCATTACGCTGATGCCGGATATCAAACGGGAAGTGATCGCTTGCAGCAATCGGGAA
The DNA here is from genome assembly GCA_947652805.1 of uncultured Clostridia bacterium. Taxonomy (GTDB): domain Bacteria; phylum Bacillota; class Clostridia; order Oscillospirales; family CAG-272; genus Avispirillum. Next base: position 5,694 of record CANTEM010000045.1, read on the forward strand.
AAAGGCGCAGTGGCGCGGAAAAAATGCACGAACGCCTGTATTGCCTGCGGAAAATGTGAAAAGATTTGTCCGACGGGAGCAATTACAATAGAGGAAAATCTTGCCCGGATTGATTATGATAAATGTACCTCCTGCGGAAAGTGCGGACAGGTGTGTCCGGTTGGTTGTATTCTCAGCGAGAATCATTCCGGCAGACATCGGTTCCCGGAGGAGTAGATGTGGCGAAAAAGCTGAGTAGGAAGCGCCGCCGGGATCTTTGGCTGATTGGGGGCATTCTTTTGATCGGCGGCATCGCGCTGCTGCTGACGTTGCTTCTGCGAACCCCGGGGGATCAGGTTGTAGTAGAAGTAAACGGAAAGGTTTGGGGAACCTATGATTTATATAAGGATGCAGAGATTCGGATTGAGACGGAAAACGGCGGATATAATATCCTTGCGATTGCTGACGGATTTGCCGCAGTGACCCATGCAAGCTGTCCGGATAAGCTGTGTGTGCATCAGCACAAAATCAGCCGCAGCGATGAAAGCATCATTTGCTTGCCCAACAAAGTGATCGTATCTATTGTGACGGGAGAGGGAGAATAGATTTATGAAGCAGAGAACACGGACGCTGGCACTGCTGGGTATGTGTACGGCTGCCGCCATGATTTTATCCTATGTGGAAAGTTTTATTCCTTCCCTCAGTCCGGGATTGAAAATCGGACTGCCGAATATTGTCATCGTTTTTGTGCTGTACCGTGCGGGCTGGGTCTCAGCCGGAGCAGTATCCCTGATCCGGGTAGTGCTGACGGCGCTGTCCTTTGGCAGTATGTTGAGCCTTGCATACGGACTTGCAGGTGCGGTGCTCAGTCTTTTGGTCATGACGCTGCTGCGCAGAACACAGACATTTTCTGCCGTAGGCGTCAGCGTAGCCGGCGGGGTTGCGCATAATACAGCGCAGATTTGTGTTGCGGCAGTGGTAATGGGAACCCGCCAGATTTTGTATTATCTTCCCATTTTAATGATAGGCGGTACGGTTGCCGGCATATTGGTGGGCATTGCCGGCGGTATTTTGCTTGCCCGGCTGCCGCAGACCCGCTTTGCAGAGTGAAAATGATTCTGTGATTCTCAACATTTTATGTAAAATATGTTCGCCTGTATGAATTAAACATGGCAATTTTACATAAAAACCTTGACAAAAACGCAGGGGTGTGATATGCTAAATGTGAAAAAGGTAGATAGTGGAGCGGTGTCCCCTTCCGACAACACTGCTTTCCTATGTTCGGTTGCGGCGCTTCGTGATGCCGCAGTATGTTTCCGACAGTGGGCATCTGCCGTAATTTGTGATACTTTTACAGTCAGAAAGGATTCAGAAAGATGAAAAAACTGATTGCATGCTTGTTGGCAATGTCTATGCTGCTGGGCGGTATGCTGCTGGCAATTGGTGCTGCTTCCGAAAATGAACCGGAACGTCTCCCTGTGTCGCACGGTCCTGTTACCAAAGAAGATCTGGATAAGGGACTGGTTGCTGAATTCAGAAACCGGGGTAAGTCCAAGCAGATTGGTGACAACCTGTATTGCCAGGTTTATTTTTACACAATGGAAAAAAGAGGCACCGAGTACTATGAAGCTGTCATTACAGGCAGCGGTGAAATGTACGATTACGAAGCAGGTCGCCTTATGATCAGCTCAGATACTAAGAAAATTACCAGACTCTATATTGCAGACGGAGTTACCAATATCGGTAATTACGCTGCGAACGGTCTGGACGCACTGGAATATGTGTACATACCTGACAGTGTAAAAACAATCGGTGACAACGCGTTTTATGGTACAAAACTGAAAAATGTTCAGCTGCCGAATGGTATTACATCTATTGGAGAGTACGCGTTCGCATATTGCGCTTCTTTGACAGATGTTACACTTCCTGACGCATTGACATCTATCGGCGCGTATGCATTCTTCCGTTGTCCTGCACTTGCTACAGTGAATATGAACGATAAAGTTGAAACCATCGGCGAAAGAGCATTTGCATATGATCCGGCGCTGACTGCCCTTGCAATTCCGGATTCTGTAACGGAAATGGGCGATTATGTGTTCCTCAGCTCCGGTGTGAAGAATCTGCGGGTTCCTGCAAAAATCAACTATGTTTCTGAAAACACCTTCAGCGGCAACCGCGCAATGGAATCTATTGAACTCCATGACGGTATTACGGAAATCAGAGATACTGCATTCTTTATGTGTACATCTCTCAAATCTGTAAATGTTCCCGATTCTGTAACTTCCATCGGCAAATCTGCATTCGGAAGCTGTGAATCTTTGACAAGTATCCGTCTGCCTGCTACTATGGAGAGTATTGGAGATAACGTATTCTATGGCTGTAAGTCTCTTG
>CANTEM010000046.1 GCA_947652805.1 uncultured Clostridia bacterium
GGGAAATGAATTCCTGCAAATCCTTAATTTGTTCTTCATTTTTCTTATTTTGCGCTTTCATCAGCCGTTGAATCAACTGACTGGATTCATACCAGAAATCGTAGTTGCCCACATACAGCTTGATTTCGTTATAATCAATATCTACAATGTTGGTACACACATTATTTAAAAAGTGTCTGTCATGGGAGATTACCAAAACCGTACCAAAGTAGTCTGCCAAAAAATCCTCCAGCCACTTTGTGGCGGCAAGATCCAGACCGTTTGTAGGCTCGTCCAGAAGAAGGATATCCGGATTGCCGAACAATGCCTGTGCCAACAGCACCTTCACCTTATCGCTGTCCCGCAGGGCGCGCATTTCCATTTCTAAAATATCAATGGGAAGCCCCAGCCCTTGGAGCAATTTGGAAGCATCGCTTTCCGCTTCCCAGCCATCCAGCTCCGCAAATTCTCCTTCCAGTTCAGCAGCACGGATTCCGTCCGCATCGCTGAAATCCTCTTTTGCGTAAATCGCGTCTTTCTCCTTCATAATATCATAAAGACGGCGGTTGCCCATGATCACCGTATCCAGAACGGTAAAATCATCAAAGGCAAAATGGTCCTGCCGCAGCACAGACATACGCACCGTCTGAGGAATTTCCACATTTCCGGTTGTGGGTTCCAGTTCTCCGCAAAGGAGTTTAAAAAAGGTAGATTTTCCGGCGCCGTTTGCACCGATCACACCGTAGCAATTTCCCGGTGTAAACTTTAAATCTACATTTTTGAATAAATACTGTCCGTCAAACTGAAAGGATAAATTGCTTACTGTAATCATAAAAATACCATACTTTCCGTAGTAAAACCAAATTAAAAAATCATGCGGACAGCGCCGCCTTTTACCTGAATTTCACCGCTCTTATAGGAGCCGCCGAATTCTCCGTCCAGAGACCATGGAATTTCCTCATCACAGGAAAACCGAAGAGAAGCCGTTTTAAAGGTGTGCACGCTGGCGTCGTCAGAGGATTGGGTGAGCAGACAATTGAGCAAATGGGTGGTATCCGCCGGATTCTTTGGCTTACGCACCAGCGTGACCTCCATTTCGCCGTCGTCATACAACACATTTTTGATAATCGGCAGCTCAAATCCGCCGATCCGCTTGGAGTTGCTGACCATGCCGAAGATAAAATCCCCCTCCAGCACTTCCTCGTCATGCTCAATATGCAAATGATAGGTTTTTGCTTTGGCAAAGGATTTGATTCCGCTGAATACATATGCCGCATGACCGAAATTCTGTTTGTTTTCCCGGCTTGTCAGATAGGACACATCTGCAAACATACCGAACGCCGCCACATATACAAACGGATTGCCTTCCAAAAATCCAAGATCCACATCCCGCACAATTCCCTCAGCAATCTGTTTTGCCGCGCCTGTGGCTATACTGTCTATATGCCGGCTGTTGGCGAAATCATTGGTGGTGCCTCCAGGAATATAACCGATCAGGGTGTCAGTGCCGGACTGATATACCGCATTTACAACAATATTCAGTGTGCCGTCTCCGCCGCAGCAAACGATCAGATCATATCCGCCGCTGTCATACGCCCGGTCATATAAATCCTCTTCACTTTTTGTCAGATGAATGGTTACATCATATTCCGCATCAGAGAACGTCCGCACCACACTCATGAGTGAATCATCCAACGCTCTTTTTCCAGAGGTGGGATTGATTAACAATAATAATTTTTTCATTTTTAACGATCCCTTTTTCCGCTGATTGATTGGATACTCTTTAGTATACCTCAAAGCCGCGCCCTTGTCAACCGGAGTATGAAAATGCGTCCTTCCCCGCGGCAAAGTTTGCGCTTTTTCTTGCATTCACACAGAAACTGTGCTATACTAAAATAAGTATATGCAATTTTACTTTGGATATAGAAAGGCTTTGTATCATTATGAAAATCACATCTATCCCCTCAGTGCAGACACTTTTGCGTGCAGCGTTGGAGGAAGACGCCGGCGGCGGCGATATTACCACACTGTCCACGATTCCGGCAGACGCTGCAGCCCACGGACGATATATTGCAAAGGAAGACGGAATCCTCTGCGGTATGGATATTGTCCGTGCAGTTTTTGATCTTTTGGATCGGGATATTTCACTGCAAATTCATGTGCCGGAGGGAGCCTGCTTTCATGCAGGAGATATACTGGCAGAGGTATCCGGTAATGCCAGAACCGTTCTCACCGGTGAGCGGGTAGGATTGAACTTATTACAGCATATGAGCGGCATTGCAACCGCCACAGCTAAGGCGGTCCGCAGCGTGGACGGATACAAAGCCAGAATCACCGACACAAGAAAAACAACACCCGGTCTGCGGCATCTGGAAAAATATGCTGTGCGCTGCGGAGGAGGTGTCAATCACCGATTCAATTTATCTGACGGAATACTAATCAAGGATAACCATATCGTTGCAGCCGGTGGAATCCAGAAAGCGGTCGCAGCCGCAAAAGCAGCAGCGCCCCACACACTGAAAATTGAAGTAGAAGTGGAAAATATGGACATGCTTCGCCAGGCGCTGGATGCCGGTGCGGATATTATCATGCTGGATAATATGTCCTGTGAGGAAATGCGGCAGGCAGTTGCCATTGTAGACGGACGCGCTCTTACAGAGGCTTCCGGCAATATGGGCGAAAAGGATCTTGCCCAGGTTGCCAAAACCGGCGTGGATCTAATCAGTATCGGCGCGCTTACACATTCAGTCCGTGCAATGGATATCAGCTTGAAATTCAAGCTGGTCTAAGGGGGCGAAAACTTCATGCGAAGATATTTATACAGCGGTTCCTTTTCCGCACTTTCCAATCAGGATTTCGATGTAGTCATTATCGGCAGCGGGATCGCCGGACTGTATGCATCCCTGCATATTGATCCCTCCCTCCGCGTTGCCCTTGTAACGAAAGAAAATCTGAAAAAAAGCAATTCCTATTATGCCCAGGGCGGTATTGCCGCGGTGCTGTCTCCAACAGATAATTTTGAGTCCCACATTGAAGATACCCTTTCCGCAGGAGCAGGGCTTTGCAATGAAGAAGCCGTGCGGGTGCTTGTAGAAGAAGGTCCCGAAAACATTCAGGAATTGATTGATTTGAACGTCCCCTTTGACACGAATCCAGAAGGAGAACTGCAAATTACCAGAGAAGGTGGACATTCCTGCCGCAGAATCGTGCACTGCGGCGGTGATGCAACAGGACGGGAAACCACCAAACGGTTGGGGCACATCGCCCAGGAAAAAGAAAACATTACCATTTTTTATAATACATATCTGATTGATCTCTTAACTGAAAACGGCAGCACTTCCGGATGCATTGTTACCAATGCAGAGGAAAAGCCGTTCATCCTGCAAGCACCGAATATTATTCTGGCAACCGGCGGCGTAGGGCATTTATATCAGTATACCACCAACCCCAGAGGCGCTGTGGGCGACGGCATGGCTTGTGCAAACCGTGCCGGTGTTGTATGTGAAAATATGGAAATGATCCAATTCCATCCCACAACACTGATCTCCCCCAAGCACAGCGACAGATTGTTCCTGATATCGGAAGCTGTACGAGGTGAGGGAGGTATTTTACGCAATCATCAAGGTGAAGCCTTTATGCAGGATAAACACAAGCTGCGAGATTTGGCACCCCGGGACATTGTTACAAGATGTATTTTAGCGGAACTGGAGCGCACCGGAGAAACCAACGTATTTTTGGATGTATCCTCCATGACGGATGATTTCTTCTCCACCCGATTCCCTACTATTTATGAAGAATGCCATAAATTCGGTATTCTGGTGCCCGGCGACCAGATTCCCGTTCGTCCTGCCCAGCATTATATCATGGGCGGAATCAAAACCAATCTGAACGGGATGACCAATCTGGAAGGTCTCTACGCCTGCGGCGAAGTAGCTTCCACAGGCATTCACGGAGCAAACCGGCTGGCAAGTAACTCTGTCTTAGAATGTCTGGTGTTCGCCCGCCGTGCGGCGCGCCACATCAATCAAACCGGGCGTAAAATGCAGAAAATTTCCCTTCCCCAGTCCTGCGCCCTTATCAAAGCAGCAGCACTGAAAGAAATCGAAAAAGACCGTGCCGCAATCCGTCAAATGCTTACAGAGCACGCAGGCGCTGTCCGGCACAGCAAAGGATTAGAAACAGGTGCGCGCATCGTTGGAGAAATCTTTGAAAAATATCAGACTCTTTGCCTGGATTCCAAAGAAGCATACGAAATCTGCAACATGGCAGAAACTGCACAAATGATTTTCCAAGCCGCCTGCTCCAGAAAAGAAAGCATCGGCGCTCACTATCTTGTAGACTAACTTTTCCGAAAGGCAGACTTTATGAAGCTTCATCCTGTTGCCCTGAACGGCTGCACAGAATACGATCCGGACATAATTGCAGAAATTATCGAAAACCAGCTTTCCGGAGCTGGCGTAACAGCAGAAATGCTGCGCGGAAAGAAAATTGTGATCAAGCCCAATCTGGTCATGAATAAGAAACCGGATTTCTCAGCCACTACACATCCCGCAGTAATTGCCGGCGCCGCCCGCGCGCTGCGGAGTATAGGCGCAGGCGAACTGCTCCTTGCGGAAAGCTCCGGCGGACCTTATACAGAATCTACCATACGGCTCCATTATAATGGATGCGGCATGAAAGAAATGGCTCAGCAGGAAAATATTATACTGAATTATAATACTGCTTCCTCCGTTATGCAGTTTTCGTCAGGAGCCGCATGCAGAAGCTTCAATGTAATTCAGCCGATTTACGATGCGGACGTTATCGTCAATATCTGCAAATTGAAAACCCACTCCCTTACCAAAATGAGCTGCGGTGTAAAAAATTTATACGGGGTCATTCCCGGAACGGAAAAAGTAGAAATGCACGCACGGTTCAGCCGGATAGAAAGCTTTACGGGGATGCTGTGCGATCTGGCGCAGATGTTTACGGAAAATAAAACAGTCATCACGATCTGCGACGGAATCTGCGGCATGGAAGGGAACGGACCTACAGGGGGAACACCCCGAGAATACGGTGTGCTGATGACGTCTCTCTCCCCCTTTGCACTGGATCTTGCCGCGGAATATTTGCTGGGCTTTGCAGGCACTGTTCCTACTGTGCAAGCATCTATCAAACGAGAACTGTGCCCTGATGATATTACGAAACTGATTATCATTGGAGACGATTACAAAAAGCATATAACAAGCGACGTTGTTCCGCCGGATACAAGCCGCCGTTCGATTCTCCGTGACTTTCCTGACTTATTCGGCGGACGGCTGGTGCGCTTTCTGGAACCACGCCCTAAAATCAATCAAAAGAAATGCATAGGCTGCGGAGTATGCGCTGCATCCTGTCCGAAGAGGACTATTTCAATCCGGGAAAAAGACGGCAAAAAACAGTTGAAAATTCAGGATAAAAGCTGTATCCGCTGTTACTGCTGTCAGGAAATGTGTCCGAAAAATGCTGTGAAGATTCAGAAAAATCTGATTCTGCGGCTTGTCCGCTGAGAAACGGAGGCAAACATGAAGCTTTGCGCCCACGCGCCGGCAAAAATCAATTTGTTTCTGGATGTAGGTCCGGCGGATCTAAGCGGCTATCATTCCATTTGCAGTATCATGCAAACGGTATCGCTATACGATACAATCACTGTGGAAACAAATGCACAGCAGGATATTACACTGCGGTGCCCCGGCTCTGACCTTCCCTGCGATAACAAAAATCTGGCATATCGTGCCGCACAGGCCTTTTTGGATGCGGGTAATATAAAAAATCCTGGGATCTCTATAACTATCGACAAGCAAATTCCTGTAGCCAGCGGGCTTGCCGGGGGAAGCACCGATGCCGGTGCAGTACTGCTTTTATTGAACGCACTGTTTGATATGCCTTTGTCTGGGGAAGCCCTTCTGCAAATCGGCAGCAAGCTGGGTGCCGATATTCCCTTCTGCATGACTGGCGGAACAGCGCTGTGCAGTGGAATCGGAGATAAACTTTCCCCTCTGCCTGCCATGGAACCCTCCGCCGTAGCGATTGCCCGGGGGGGCGCAGATGTGTCTACAGCCGCTGCATACGCTATGCTGGATAAAAAATACGGCAAGCAGTTGCCCGAAAGACCGCATATGTGGGAAAAGTTTAGTAAGGAAGGTTTTATATATTCCTCAAATAATGGATACTATAATATTTTTGAATCGGTAATACTGCCGTATCATAAGGAAGCAGCGGCATACAAAACGCTTCTGAAAAATGCTGGTGCGCGCATAGCAATGATGAGCGGCAGCGGTCCGGCGGTTTTTGGTTTGTTTGATGATGACAGCACTGCGAAGGCTGCTGTAACGAAACTAAAACAATCAGGAGCCAATGCTTATCTTTGTAAAACCTGCGGCGGCGTACAGATTTACTAAATGAGAATATGAAAGTCTCCCTTTACAAAGGGAGACTTTTTTACTATATTTCTGTCTTTAATATATCATGCAGTGCATTGCAGAAGCCTGCCACATCATTCTTAGAGGAAAAGGGACCAAAGCTTACGCGTACCGCTCCCCCGTCCGGCGTTCCGATCGTCTCATGCGCCAATGGCGCACAATGAAGCCCGCTGCGTACACATATGCCCCGTCTGTCCAGTTCATATCCGGTCTTCTGTGCACTGATACCCCGGATATTAAACAGTATAATTGCACCGGGAATTCTGCTGCTATAGAACTCCAACCGGGCATCCCCCCGCAGGGTATTCATAAGCTGCCTGTATAGTCCAGCTTCCTGGGCACGGATATCCTCCAGTCCTCTGCTGCGCACATACCGGATTCCCTCGCACAGACCTGCGATTCCCGGCGTTGGCATAGTTCCTGCTTCCAGTCTGTCTGGCAGGAAATCCGGCATTCCCGGATCTGCAGAATGAATGCCACTGCCGCCCTCCACTAAAGTAGCGATTTTCACATCATCGCGAAGCAGCAGCAGTCCTGTGCCTTGAGGGCCCATTAAGCTTTTATGTCCGGGAATACACAAAGCAGTGATCCTATCCCGTTGCATATTAAGATCAAATATACCTGCGCACTGTGCCCCGTCCAAAATAAAATAGATCCCGTGATTTTCGCACAGCCTTCCGATTTCACGTATGGGAAGTGTGCGGTTGATAATGTTGGAGCAGCCGCTGCAAATCACCGCCGCTGTATCCCGGTGAATCAACCGGCGAATCCGCTCCAATATTTCAAAATCACTGCCACCGGTACGAAAAACATCGTACCGGACTTTTTTTGTTCTGCGCAATTCCTCAACCGGCCGCAGTACACTGTTGTGTTCCATATCAGAGAGAATCACATGCCCACCGGCAGGTACAAGCCCCTTGATTGCCATATTGAGCGCATACGTAGTATTTAATGTAAACACCACGTTCTCAGGGTTATGTGCTCCGAAAAACTCCGCAGCAGCCTGTCTGCATTCATACAGTTTTTCCGACGCCCGCACCGCCATAGAATGGCTGCCCCGTCCTGGATTCCCGCAATATTCCCGCATACATGATGTCATCGCCTGCACTACAGATTCCGGTTTCGGATACGTAGTTGCAGCATTATCAAGATAAATCATCCGCATCGTTCCTTTCATCTGCCGCCAAGTATTTCGCCATAGCTAATCCGCTTTGACGATAAAACAGATTTTGCTCTTTCAAGATATGCGCACGCAAAATTTAGTCCGTATGCACAGCCCCGTTTGGTCAATGTAGGCTCAAGACTTACTATTGTGCAGCGGATCCCCACTGCCTCCAGCGCACTCCTTCCCTTTATTGCGGCTGTCATATTTTTCATTGCCGCTATACACATCATATCGTTCCCTTTCCTTTCATTGGCTTTTCCCCGACAGTCTCTTTCTGAAGTTTTCATATACATATCGGGATAGGTTCGCCTCCTTTTTCTGCATATCCTAAAGCTGAATGCCCCGATATTGCTTCAAACACTTCCCGATCCTATACCAGTATAAGAATGACTCCTCCTGCAATCTGCGCTTTTTTTTGAAATCTGTT
>CANTEM010000047.1 GCA_947652805.1 uncultured Clostridia bacterium
GGAAGCAAGCCTTCATAAGAATATCGCATTGAAAAGAATGATTCCTGCCGCTGGAACAAGCACCGAAGGGAACCGCTCTTTTCCAAGCAGAAAACAACACGCGATCACACCTGCCAGCGGCAGCAGAGATAAGGCTAAATTGATAAAATTTATTTCACGGTATACAATACTTGCGGTCAAAGAAGATACCATCCAGCCGATAGAAACTGACAGATAATAGTTGAAATTATAATTCATAAAATCCATCCTTTCAAATCATTCCATGATATTCTACTCATATATATTATACACACATTTCTTACCATAATCAATAGCAAAAAACGCGCCTGCCGCGTTGACAAGGACGCACAGGCACAGTATAATGGAGGGGAGAACATTTGATAAAAAAAGAAACCTCAAATTCAAAGAAAGACCTGATCAAAAAAATGACATTACTGGACTGCAAAACAGGGGAAACCCTGTCCGTATCGGAAATCCGGCTGGAGGAGGCACTGCAATACCGGCTGCAAATACTGGGAATCGTCCCAGGCAGCCAGGTACACGTGCTCCACAAAAAGCGGCGGGGCGCCATGGTCATCCGTTCCAGAGGCGCCCGGTACGCCCTGGGGGCGGGAGCCGCGAAGGGAATCACCGGGGTGAAGGCGCTATGACCATTGCATTTGCAGGCAATCCGAACTGCGGAAAAACCACTCTGTTCAACGCCTACACCGGCGCGTCTCTGAAGGTGGCAAACTGGCCCGGCGTTACGGTAGAGAAAAAAGAAGGTACATGTACATATAAAGGGGAGCGGCACACCCTGGTAGACCTGCCGGGAACCTACTCCCTCTCCTCCTACACCATGGAGGAAAAGCTGACCCGGCAGTTTCTTCTGTCGGGCGGTGCAGATGTGATCATCGACGTTGCAGACGCGTCCTGTCTGACCCGCAATCTTTATCTGACCATGCAGCTTACAGAGCTGGGCATTCCGGTCGTCCTCGCGCTGAATATGATGGACATTTTGAAAAAGCGGGGGGCAAAGCTGGACGTGCGCCGTCTGTCCGAAAAGCTGGGAATCCCGGTGGTTCCCCTGTCCGCCCGGCGGCGGGAAGGATTGGATATCCTCTTGGACACAGCGCTGGAAGCTGCAAAGTCCAAAACCACTCCCACTGCCCCGCAGTTTGCACAAATGGAAGCTCAGGAGCAGTTCGCCTGGATCGAAGCGACCGTCGCAGCCTGTCTCACCGACAACCGTCCCCGCGCCTTTACAGACCGGATAGACAATGCACTCCTGCATCCCTTCTGGGGTCTGCTGATCTTTTTCGCCATTATGGCGGTCGTGTTCCTGCTGACCTTCACCTTAGGAGATCTTGCCAAAATTCCCCTGGAAGCCGCACTGGATCAGTTATACTCCGCCGTAGGGAGGGGACTGGACGCAATCCACACCGCACCCTGGCTTTCCTCTCTGATCACCGACGGAATCCTTGCCGGCGTAGGGGGGATTCTTACCTTCCTGCCAAACATCGTCCTTCTGTTTTTCGCTCTGGCATTTTTGGAGGACAGCGGATATATGGCGCGGGTTGCCTATATCATGGACGGGATTATGGGTTCCCTCGGCATGTCCGGCAGAGCGTTCATTCCCATGCTGCTGGGATTCGGCTGTACCGTGCCTGCTATCATGGCAAGCCGTGCGCTGGAATCCCGCCGGGATAGGCTACGGGTCATGCTGGTAACGCCGTTTATGTCATGCAGCGCCCGTCTGCCTGTGTATATTCTCATCGCAGGTGCATTCTTCGGAAAATTCGCACCTCTTGCGGCATTCTCCATGTACGTCATCGGGCTGCTGACTGCGATCCTCATTGCCCGGTGCACCAAAAGTTTGCATAAAAAAGAAAAACAGCCGCCTCTTTTGCTGGAGCTGCCGGATTATAAAGCCCCTGCCATGCGCACCGTAGTCCTGTACGTTTGGGAAAAGGTGCGGGATTATCTCACCCGGGCAGGCACCACCATTTTCCTTGCGTCCATCGTCCTTTGGGTACTGCTCAATTTCGGTCCCGGCGGATTTGTTACCTCCATGGAGGACAGCTTTGCCGCATGGATCGGACGGGGCGCCGCATTCCTGCTGACCCCCTGCGGACTTGGCATGTGGCAGATCGCAGTGGCGCTCATCGCAGGCATCGCTGCAAAGGAAGTGGTCGTCTCTTCCCTTGCCGTCCTGTTCGGTATTGAAAACATTTCCTCCGTCGCAGGTTCGACCGCCCTCCGTGCGTCTCTGGCGGCGTACGGATTCGGCGCGGCAAACGCATATGCCCTTATGGTTTTTGTTCTGCTGTATATTCCCTGCGCCGCAGCGCTGGCAACCATTCGCAGCGAATCCAAAAGCTGGCTGTGGACAGCAGGTGCAGCGGTCATGCAAATTGGCGTTGCATGGATTTTGTCCGCAGTCGCCTACCGGATCGGATGTCTGTTTATCTGAAAGGAATATGCTATGTATACCTATTTGTATCCGGATTGCCCCTTCGGTCCCCTTGAGATTGTGTCCGACGGAGACAGAATCCGCACTGTAGGCTTTGCCTCTGGGGATGTTTCCCCGGAGGCAAAGCCGGACAAATTGTGTCTGGAATGCGCCCGTCAGCTGGACGAATACTTTGCAGGGGAGAGAAAAGCGTTTGATCTTCCGCTAAAGCTCCAGGGTACTCCGTTCCAAATGGGCGTCTGGGAAGCCCTGTCCCGCATTCCCTACGGAAGCACCGTCACCTACGGCGATCTTGCGGCAGCGGCGGGATATCCCCGAGCGGCAAGAGCCGTGGGAAACGCCATGCGGAAAAATCCCCTGTGGCTGCTCATCCCCTGCCACCGGGTAGTGGGTGCATCCGATCTGGGAGGCTACGGCGGACCGGAGGGCGCGCCGATCAAGCGCCGTCTTCTGATACTGGAAGGTGCTATCCTGACAGGAGAAAAGGCATAGAGAATTCACAGTTTGTCCGTTGCAAAGCCGGGCATGGCATGCTATACTAATATATTATACTGAGCAGAAAGGGAGCGCCTCCCATGAAAATACTTCATACCGGCGATATTCACCTGGACAGCCCCTTTACAGGATTGTCCCCGGAAACCGCGCAAAAGCGCCGTGCCGAGCTGCGCGCCGCATTTTCCGATATGATCGCTTATGCACGGACCCAGTCTGTGGATCTTCTCCTGATTGCAGGAGATTTATTTGATAAAAACTATGTCACCCGGGATACCGTTGCCCTGCTCCGGCAGGAATTTTCCACACTGGAGTGCCCGGTCGTTATTGCACCGGGGAATCACGACCCCGCAGATGACAAAAGCATCTGGCGAAAAAAAGACATTTTCCCGGAAAACGTCCACATATTTGTATCCTCCACCCTTTCCAGCTTTTTCTTTGAAAAGCTAAACTGTCGGGTCTACGGCTACGCATTTGAGGAACCGTCCCTGCGGACATGCCCTCTGGACGGCAAAACAGTGGAAAATTCTTCCCAGATCAACATCCTGTGCGCCCACGGAGATACTGCCTCTCCGATCAGTCCATACGGTCCCCTCCCGGCAGGCGCCTTAGAAAGCTTCGGCGCAGATTACTATGCCCTGGGCCATATCCACAATCCGGATGCTGCCAATGCAGCCCTCACCGTTCCCGGTGCATACTGCGGATGTCCGGAAGGACGGGATTTTGGGGAAACCGGCGTCAAGGGTGCTGTGCTGGTCACGTTGGATAAAGAACATTTCCAAATGGAACAGATCCGGTTCTGCCGCAGAATCTATGAGCAGCGCATGCTGAATGCAGACGGCGCGGCCGAGCAGGGAGAAATCCTGTCGACCGTGCGGACGCTGATACAAAATGCAGGCTTTGGAGAGGATGTACTTCTGCGGATCACCCTACAGGGCAGTACATCACCAGAGCTTTCCATAGACACAGCCGCTCTGGCTAAGGCCGCAGGAGAAGGGCTGTTTCATCTGGAAATCCGGGACGAAACCGTACCCACCTGGAATGCAGACCTGCTCCAGCAGGATCACGGTATGCGGGGAGAGCTTTACCGGGTGCTCCTGCCAAGGCTGGAAAGTGCAGATGCTGCACAGCGGGAAACGGGCAGCCGTGCCCTGCGGTACGCTATGGCAGCGCTGGCAGGCGAAACGCTCCCCCTTGAATGAAAGGCATATAGACTGATATGTATATAAAATCCATGCACATCACCTCCTTCGGTCCCCTGAAGGAGAAGGATATTACCCTGACCCCCGGACTGAATATATTCGAGGGTCCCAACGAGTCCGGCAAAAGCTCTGTTGCCATGTTTATCAAATTCATGCTGTACGGGCTGTCCGGCAGGGGCACAGACGGGGAAATGGCAGAACGTACCAAATACGCCAACTGGGACACAGGCTGCGCCGCAGGCACAATGATCCTCTCCGGTGCACAGCGGGAATACCGGATCGAACGGGAGCTGTATGTCCCTGTGGGGCAATTGGATCGGGATACCCTGCGGGAGCGGCTGGTCGTGACGGACAACCTTACCGGCGAGCGTCTGTTTCGGGACAAAGCGCCCGGGGAAGCGATCCTCGGCATGACCGAGCAGATGTTCTGCAATTCCATATTTGTGCGTCAACTGGGAGATACCAGCATCGACGGGAACGGCATGACGGAAGCCATTGAAAATATTCTGCTGTCCGGAGACGAAGGACTGAATTCCCGTAAGGCAATGCGCATTCTGGATAATGAACGGAAATCCCTGCTTTATAAAAACGGGGGCGGCGGAAAAATCTACGAATTGCAGCAGGAGCTGCGCCGCCTGGAAAGTCAGCGTGACGCTGCAACAGAACAAAACGGAGAAATCATCGCACTGGAAAGCGCTGCGGCAGACAGCGAAGCACGAATCGCTCAGCGCAAACAGATGGGCATGGAGTTTGCCCGACAGGCGGAAGCCTATGACAAAATCCAACGGAAGGTGCGGCTGGACGCAGCGCTCTCCTGTCAGGATCAGGTGCGGCAGCTGGAAGAAAAGCTAACCACTTTTGATTCCTACGGAGACATTGGCGAAAAAATCCAGACAATGGAGCGGCTGACCAACGGGCTGTCCGTATGGGAAACCAAGCTGCGCACCATGCGCCGCTCTCAAGCAGAAATCGACGACAGTCTCCCCCCGGAAATGACTGAAGAAGAGGAAATCGAAACCCGGGGACAGGCGGAGCAGGCTGCGTCTGCAATCCGAGGCAGAAAAAGCGCCTTCACCGTATCCCTGATTCTATTTATTCTCGCCGCCATCGCAGGCTGTGCAGCCTTTTTCCTGTACGGCATAGATGCTTACCTTGCCATGGGTGCCGGTGCATTTGCAGGAATTGCCGTAATCTGCGGCATTGCCGCCTTTGCCCGCAGCCTGTCTAAACTGAAAAAATATCACACCATTCTCAGTGAATGGGGCGTTTCCGATATAGAAGCATTAAAAGATGTAACCAACGAAAAAATCCACCTTTCCCGCCAGCGGTCGGACCCCACATCGGAATATTCCGTCTGGGAGCAGGAAATCGCCAAAGCGGACGCCGGGAAAGCAGAGGATACAAAGTCCCTGCGTGCCTGTGCCGCGCTGTTCACAGAAGAAGTCCCCGATACGGACATCATGACGGAAAACGCTGTGGCGGCGGCAAAAGCGCTGCTGCTGGAGCAGACGCAAATCAAAGAAACCTATCACACCGAGACCGGGCGGCTGTCCACCTTTGCAGATGTGCTGGATCCTGCCGTGCAGGAGGAAATCACCTCCCAGGCTGCGGCAGTGCTGGCAACAGAGGCAGGACAGCAAGCAGCCGGATTTTCCAGAGAGGAAGCGGAAAAGGCGCGCCGCAATGCCGGACTCTATCGGAGCAATGTGGAAGCGGATCAAAAGCAGCAGCTGGAACGGGAAAAAAAGCTGAGCGCCCTGCGGGCGGTATCTGTTTCTCCCGCAGATCTTGCGGAAAAAATCGACAGCCTCCGGGAAGAACTGACCGGACTGGAAAAGCGGTATGCAGGCGTCACCGCCGCTATGGAAGCGCTAAATACAGCAGGCAACAATCTGCGCGCGGGACTGCTCCCCCGAATCGTCAGCGAGTCGGGACTGCTGCTGGGGATGTTTTCCGGCGGGAAATACCCCACGGTAGGCGTTACCCGGGATTTTTCCATGAATATCATCGCCAATGACAAGACCAGAGAACTGGATTACCTTTCCGCAGGCACCCGGGACGCGGCATACATCAGTCTCCGGTATGCTCTGTTGAACGTACTCTTTCCCGGCGATCCGCCGCCGGCTGTATTTGACGAAAGCTTCTCCCGCATCGACGCGGACAGGCTTTCCAAAATCCTGACAATGCTTTCCGCAGCGGGAGAAAAAGGGAATCAGTCTCTGCTGTTCTCCTGCCGGGCACTGGAAGGCGAAATTGTGCGGTCCCTGCTGCAAAACGGGGACGGAACAGATCAGGTCATTCCCATGGGTGAACTGTTGTAAATAAAACTGCATGGAAAGGAGGCTTTCACATGGATACGGAATATTTAAAACGGGTGGGACTGTGTATCGTAGGCGCGCTGTTGTCTGTCTGTCTCATATTCTATCTGGGCTTCCATTTGTGGAGAACCTTCACAAGAGAGGTGGAAATCCAGCCCATTGCAGAAACCACTGTGGAAAAAACAGCGGAAACCCAAGGCTATATTTTCCGCAGCGAGCAAACCCTGCTCCTTTCCGGCGGGAACACGGGAAATCACACCCTGTTTCCCATGGTGAGCAACGGAAGCCGCCTTGCAAAAAATGCGGAAGCCGCCCGGCTATATACAGGCAGTAGCGTAGACGTGCGGGAAAAGGTGGCGCAGATTGATCAGCAGATCGCCCTGCTTCAGGAATGCTCCAACGGAGACGTGCAGGGACTGAAGGACGCCCAAACCATTGATGAAGAAATTTTCGCAGTTCTTTCCAAAATCCGCGCCGCCGGAGACAGCGGCAGAACGACGGATATCGGATTGCAGCGCTCCGACTTTCTGGAATCGGTGAATAAGCGGATGATCCTGTCGGGACTGGGCACAGACTTCGGGGGCGAGATCGCCGCATTGCAGGCAGAACGCGCCTCCCTTGTATCTGGGTTGGGTTCCTGTCTGGAAACCGTGACGGCTCCGGTGAGCGGCTATTATTATACCGCCTGCGACGGATATGAAACTGTGTTTACAAAGGATTTTTTAACCGACAAAAATCTCGGGTTCGGCGACCTATTGGAAAAGCTGAGCGCTTCTCCTGTAAACGAGGACCGCGCTGCCGGAAAAATCGTTACGGACAGCGAATGGTACATGGTGTGCCTGCTGGATCGGGAATACCTGGGCGTATACGACAACGCCGCCCGCTGCACCGTATATTTCGGTGCCGGCGAGGAATACCGCCTGAATATGAAGATTGATAAAATTCTGGAAGGAGGCGAGCGGTTCGCCGTGATCCTCTCCACCAGAGAAATGCCCACCGGATTTGATTTTTCCAGAACCCAAACCGTCCGGTTTCTCACAGCGGAATATACCGGATTTCAGATTCCCATGTCTGCGGTGCGCATTGTGGACGGCATGACCGGCGTATATGTGCTGGACGGATCCACCGTAGCATTCCGCCCCATATCCACGCTGATTGTCACAGATGGGTATTACATTGTAAATACAGATCCGGAGGAGGACCCGCCCGAGGGATATCAGTGGCTGTCCCAGCATGAAAATCTGATCACGGAAGGAAAAGCACTGTATCACGGAAAGGTACTGAACGGTTAAACTTATTTGAGGGAAAGGCGTAAGATTATGACACAGGAACGAAAGTATATTATATCGGAAAACTATAAACGGATCACGGAAAAAATAGAAGAAGCCAAGCTGCGCCGGGACAAATCCATATCCGGAGACGTTACCCTGCTGGCGGCAACCAAAACGGTGGATCCCGAGGACATTCTTTTTGCCGTTCAGGAGCTGGGCCTCCTCCGGATCTGTATTTACAATGTAATACCC
>CANTEM010000048.1 GCA_947652805.1 uncultured Clostridia bacterium
TGCCTCAACTATATGCACTTCTTTGCGCTTGCATAACATGCTTAAAATATTTGCCTTGATTGTCCTGTCTTTTCGGCAAGCTGTGCAAGCGTCATATTTCTACGCTTTAAAATTATTTTTATTTTTTCACCCATAGTTAGTGCCATATTACCACTCCTTTCAATGTGTCAATTATACACTAAATGATGTATGTAGTCAAGGATATTTGTAAAAATAAATTAAAAAGTTGCAAATATCTATTGACATTTGACACGAATTAGTGTATAATAAAGACACAAGGTAAAGGGAAGGCAGAAACAAAGAATGCCACATAAGAGCGGGAATGGATAAGAAAAGCATATGCGAGATAAACTTAAAGCCGCCCGCCGCTTCACCAAATCAAAAAAAGGAGTAAAACACCATGAGCACAAACGAACTCAAAAGCACAGTGAAGGATTTGCGGGAATTCAAGCGTATGCTGGAAGAACTGCAAGCAGAGATTGCAAACCTTGAAGATCAAATCAAGGCACAAATGGGAAACCGTGAGGAAATCACAGCTGGCGAATACAAGATCACGTATAAACGGGTAAAATCTTCCCGGCTGGACAGCGCAGCATTAAAAAAGGAACTGCCGGACATTGCACAGCGGTATACAATCCCTACAGAGTACCGCAGATTTGCGATTGTATGACAGGGATCATGCATCAATGCCCGTATAACGCTTAAAAACGGCATTTAAACGCAGTTTCAGACTTTCGTCAGGTTCATCTACATAAAAACAGAACATTGAAATTTGACCCTGTTTTGGTTAAATTATGGGCATTGGCTATTTTGGACTAAAAACACCGAAAGGAACAGGAAATGAGCACAGACACGCACAACACCATGATCACCGTGGAAATGTCAGCAAGAACCGAAGCAGCACTAATCCTTGCCTGTACAGCAATAGATCAGCTGCTTGACGCTGGCACCCTCACACCGGATATACGTGAGGAATTGGAGTATTTGCAGCCGGAACTGGACAAGTTCTGTTTTGCAAAAGAAAACCCCTATACAGCAACACCCAACCAAAGGAACGCCGTATAGGGGAACACCCGAAAAAGGGTATATATAAAGCATAGCATACCCTTTTCAGAAAGTCAAATATAAATTTACAGGAGTGGCTAAAATGGATATCTTAAACAAAATATGCAAGGATCAGGGAATTATCGTAAAAGGGTTTTCAGAAGAAATCGTACAAGATATTTGCAAAAGTCTGACGAGGGGAGACAACCGCGGCAAGGCGTATGCAATTCATGTGACGGATAAAGGAGAGGACATAAATGCAATCTTTTATGACGATACTGCCCCACTGTGGAAGCGGCGCGAACTGATTGCCCATGAAGTCGGACATATCATAATGGGTCATCTGGATGGGCACTGCCCTCTCTCCACGAAGCAATGCGAAACAGAAGCTATTGTTTTCGATGCGGTATTTATCGCACTGATGCTGTTTGCTCAATATGGTGGTTTTGGAACGAATATAGAATAATACCGTAAACACCAAACAAACACCAAACCGTGGATTTTACAAAAATCGGACAAAATGATAACACCCCGAAACCTCAATGGTTTCAGGGTGTTTGACTGGTTGCGGGGGTGGGATTTGAACCTCACGACCTCCGGGTTATGAGCCCGACGAGCTACCAGGCTGCTCTACCCCGCGATATGGATTTGTAATGCTTTTCCTGCCGCTGGTGCCGGAAACCGGAATCGAACCGGTACGCGACTTTCGTCGCATTGGATTTTAAGTCCAAGGCGTCTACCTATTCCGCCATTCCGGCACGCCGGTACACGCATTGGTCCGCTGCACACAATCAGGACCCTTGCAGTTTCAAAGAGACACCCGGCAGAAGCGCCTCGCTTTGGACTTATTTAGTATACCATTGTGGGGGGCAGATGTCAATAGGTTTTTATAAATTTTTCATCGACAGCCGATTTCGACCCCTGTCTCTGTTTTTCCTGTATCCGGGATAATTCCCAGCGCAGGCGGGGAATCATAGGCGGGCATACGCTGAAAGAAGTGATACCGTAAGACAGCAGCAGCCCGGGCATGTGCGGGTCTCCTGCCGCCTCGCCGCAGAAATGGCAGGGAATTCCGGCATTTTTGGCTGCTGTGGCGACATGACGGATCGCCCGCAATACAGGCAGTGCGGCATATAAATTTTCTCCTTCCTTGCTCCTGGAACATGCCATAATATACTGGGTCAGGTCTCCCGATCCTATAGAGAAAAAATCTGCTGCCGCTGCCAGCCTGTCCGCAATAAGCACCGCTGCCGGCGTTTCAATCATAACGCCTACAGACAGCATCGGCAGATTCCTATATCCCCGGCGTATCAGATCTTCCCGGCATATTTGCAGAAGCTGCCGTGTCTGCTCTATCTCATCTGTGTCGGTTACCATAGGCAGAAGCAATTGGATGCAGCTATATTCCGCCGCTGCGCGCAAAACAGCGTGCAGCTGGATTTGGAACTGCTCACGGTGGGTAAGACAGTATCGGATTCCCCGCTGCCCTGTATAAATATCCGGCGTTTTGTCCCCGCTTGGATCCAGCGCACGGATACAAAGAGGCCGCCCTTCGGCGAGACAGGAAGCCGCCTTTTTAAATTCCAAAAACTGCATTTCTTCATCCGGTATACCGGACGCCCATAAAAATTCCGTGCGCAGTAGCCCCACTCCCTCCGCACCTTGACGAATGCCTGCTTCTGCTTCCGCAGCGGAGGAAATATTGCAGAGAATTTGTATAGGCTTTCCATGGAATGCCAGCGTTTCTTTCGTATCATCCTGCATTGGTAAGCGGTGCGCCGATTTGTAAAAGCATACCCGGGAAGCCGACCGGGGTGCGGCGATGATCCGTCCAGCGGATGCATCGCAGAGCATGTCCGTTCCGGAAGGGACTGTCAGAATTTCCGGGACGTGCATGATACAGGGGATCCCCATAGCGCGGATCAGGATTGCACCGTGGGAAAGGATACCACCCTCCTCACAAAGAACAGCGGTCACATTTTGGGGACGCAAATGAGAAACCATGGCAGGAGACAGATCCTTTGCGATCAATACGGTTTTCTCCGGAAGGACTTCCAAAAATCCATAGGACTGGGAGCCGCCAAGGGCATGCAGCAAACCCAGACGCACATCCTCAAAATCTTCGGATCTGTCCTGCACACAGTTGCGCAGTTTTGTCCAAACCTGATCTACTGCCGCTTCCGCGCGGCAACCCTGATCCAATAAACTGCAAATCTGCTGGTCTGTTCCTGTATCCATCGCCAGCGCCTGCTGGAGCAGGAGAATTTCCACGTCCTTTATGCAAATATTTTCCTCCAACAGTTTTACCTGCTGTCTGATTTGTCGGCAAAAGCGTTCCCGTGCCTGATAAAACCGCTCCTTTTGAACGACAGGATCCCATATGCCGCCGTCACGGCGCTCCCTGACAAGGGCGTCCATTACGTATGCTATTCCTTCTCCCAGTCCAGGAGAAACGGATTTGCCCCAGTACCGCTTTTCCGAAAAAACTTGCATAGGTGACTCCATAAGCATTTTTATATTACAAAGCAGAGCTTCCCCGCAACAGGTCTGCGGCGCGATGGAGCATTTCTTCTTCATCGGGGCCGTCGCAGATGATCCGTACCTGCGTACCTGTACCGATTCCCGCCGAAATCAAACTGACAAGACTTTTCCCGTCTGCCGTCCGGTCTCCGGATTCCAGACGGATCCGGGAGTCATATCCGGACATACGTGCTGCAAAGGTCATAGCAGGACGCAGATGCAGGCCCTGTCCGTTTTCCATTGTGATTGTTTCGTATACCATATCCCTTTACTGCCTCCTTTTTTATACAGACTCTTGCTGGAGCGCCGCAGACTGCTGCAAAGCGGCTGAACTTTCTGCCTGCTTTCCTGCATGTGCCCTGTGAAAAGCTGCCAGCAAAAACATACTGATAATAGAGCCGACGGCAATCGCAGGAAGCATGTACATCCATCCCGCCGCCGTGCGCAACGCAAACATACCTCCCACGGAGGAAGATACTGTGCATCCAAACGCCGCGGTGACTGCACCGGAGGTAGCGCTTCCTATAAGACATGCAGGAATTACCCGCAGAGGATTTGCAGCCGCATAGGGTACTGCCCCTTCCAGAATGCCTCCTATGCTCAGAATATAATTCACCGGTCCGCCCTGCCGCTGATAAAGAGGAAAATGACCCCGGAATACGGTCGCCGCAAGGGCAACGGAAAGCGGTACGGTAATCCATGCCGCTGTGACAGCAGCAAGGGCTGTACCGCCGTCTGCCGTAGCAAACGCATATGCTGCCCGGGAGAGGGGACCGCCCATATCCAAAGCTGTATATGCGCCTGTCAGCGCCCCTGACAGTATACCGCTCACGCCGCCCGCTGCCTCCAGCAGTCGGTATGCTCCGTCATACAGGGTGAATGCAAGGGGATTCACTGCGCAAACCGCTCCACCTGTGAGAATCACGCTGCAAAGTGTACAGATGAAATAAGCGCCTGCCCCCTTGGATGGATCCTGTACACGGGAGAGGGATTTTTCCAGCAACAATGTGAGCGCGCCGGCGGCAAGTCCTGCAAACAATGCGCCGAATATGCCCGAGGAAATCCCGCCGCCGATTTTTAAATAGGATCCGCCGATTGCGGCCAACCAGCCTCCGATAAATCCCGGAGCAAAACCCCACTTGCCTGCTATCGCTTCTGCAATGGATGCGGATAAAACAGGCAGGGCAAAGGTAAACAGCATAGTTCCTACAGTAAAGAAAAGAGACGCGGTCTGTGTAGTATACCCGAAAGATGCTACGGGAGAGATGCCTGCCGCCAGATCAATCAAAAAGCCGATGATTTTCAGAAGTCCGCCAGCAGCATAAAAGGGCAGAACCCGTGCAGCGCCCTTATGCAGATAGGGAGAAAGAGCAGGCAGGGAGCGGGGAGCTTTTTCTTTTGTCTTTGCTTTTGTCTTTTGACGCAGGGATATGCTGTGATAAACAGACGCAGTGCCGCTTACTGCCCGGCGCAGCATTTTTTCTCCGTTACGGATGCCATCTCCCAGACTGCCCCGTACCACACGCTTGCCGTCAAATCTGGACATATCCACAGGACCGTCGGCGGCGATCACGATGGCTTCTGCCTGCTCAATTTCCTGTGCCGACAGGAGATTTTCACTGCCGTCTCTGTCGTGAGTTTCCGCCTTGATTGCAATTCCAAGCTGTCCGGCGGCAGAATGGAGTGATTGAGATGCCATATATACATAGGCGTTGTCCTCTGTTTGTGCATCTCCTTTTTCGGGGGCCTTGGAAATGACAGCCAGAACGCGGTAAAATTCCTGACTCCCAAAGGCAGTGTCGGCAGACTTTGCGTCCGGCATATCCGGAGGCGGTACGTCCGACCAGTCCGGCGGGAAATTCCGGCGCTGGGGCATGGGAATTTTATACGGATCCATCCGGCGGGCAGTTTCTTCCTCTTCCAGAATTGTAAGAAACGCTTCCGGCGTTTCTGCCCGGGTCAGGGCGCGGGCAACCGTTTTGTTCATCAGCATGGTGATCAGCCGGGAAAGGACAGCCAGGTGTTCTCCGCCCTGCACCGGTGCGGCAATCAAAAAAATCAGCTGCACCGGTCTGCCGTCCGGTGCGCCCCAGTCTATTCCTTCCGATAGGGTCATGGCGCACAGTCCCGTCCGGCGAACTGCGCCCCCCTGGGCATGGGGAATGGCAGTGGCGCCGCCCACTGCCGTAGTTCCTTCTTCCTCACGGGACAGAACCTGTTCGTAGAATGCGGCGGCATTTTTCAAATTTCCGCAGCGGTTGTGCAGCTCTACCAATGTATCTAAAACGCTTTTCTTATCGGACGCGGCGCTGCCGATCACAATGCCTTCCGTTTGCAAAAAATCCCGAATCTGCATACAAAAAAATGATTCCTTTCTTCCCCTTTTGCCGCCGGGCGGCATACTATGGGTGGAAAATGCTTTTTCAATGGGTATTGTTCCCCTGTTCAGGAAAAAAATCCATTGAAGCGGTAGATTTTTTATGCTATACTAAAGTATTCAAGGATTTCATTTATGCAAACGGAGCTATATATAATTATGATAAAAAACACACTGCCGCAAACGGAATTGACATTATCCGATTTTCACTATGATCTGCCGCCGGAGCAGATTGCCCAAACCCCAATCACGCCCCGGGACGCATCTCGCCTGCTTGTGATGAACCGGGAAACCGGCGCATTGGAGCATCGGATCTTCCGGGATATTTTGGAATATATCCGGCCCCAGGATGTGCTGGTGCTCAACGATACAAAAGTGATTCCCGCAAGAATTGTAGGACGGCGGGCGTATAAGGCTGTGGGGGAAGGCGTGGAAAAGTCGGACAGTACTGCGCCGGTGGAACTGCTGCTGCTCAGACAAACGGAAAAGGATGTGTGGCAGGCTCTTGCGGGGCCGGGTAAACGGGCGCGCGTTGGTGATGTTCTGGAGTTCGGAGACGGTATTCTGTATGCCCATGTGGAGGATATTGTGCAGGGAGGGCAGCGGGTTGTTCGCCTTACCTGCAATACAGCTACCGTATATGAGGCGCTGCATCAGATCGGGTCTATGCCCCTTCCGCCGTACATAACGGAAAAGCTGGCGGATCCGGAACGGTATCAGACAGTATATTCCAATATAGAAGGATCTGCGGCTGCTCCCACAGCGGGACTCCATTTTACAAAGGAGTTGCTGGAGCAGGTGCGCGCCAAGGGGACTGCGATCGCACCGGTGCTGCTCCATGTGGGACTGGGCACCTTTCGTCCTGTGAAGGAAGAACATATTGCAGACCATACCATGCATGCGGAGTATATTTCCATATCAAAGGAAAGTGCGGATCTGATCAACGAACGCAAAGCCGCCGGAGGCAGGGTGATCGCTGTGGGAACGACCTCCTGCCGCACACTGGAAAGTGTGGCGGATGAAGATGGTGTTTTGCAGCCGTATTCGGGAGAGACCGGCATTTATATTTATCCCGGATATCGGTTTAAAATCGTAGACGGACTGATCACGAACTTTCACCTGCCGGAGAGCACTCTGCTGATGTTGGTATCCGCCTTTGCTGGACGTGAGAATATCCTGGAGGCGTATCATACTGCCGTCGCACAGAACTATCGTTTTTTCAGTTTTGGCGATGCTATGTTTATTGGGTGAGTAAAAGATTCTGATTAATGATAAAGTAAAGCGGTGCAGGGAAGATGTCCCCGCACCGTTCGTTTTTAAACATTATGCTGTAAATTGTTTTATGTAATTTATATTATAGTGTTGACATCTGACTTTTTGTGTATTATAATGTGACCGCAAACAAATTATAGGAGGTTTCTGTATGAGTAATATCGAAAAGTCCATTCAAAGACGGTTAAAAACTTTGGAGGTGCAGTCAAAAAAGCAGATTGCTATTTCATTGAAAACAGAATACATTGATCAACTGGATGCAATTGCGAGAACACTTTCAAAACAATCCGGCAGAAGTACTTCCAGAAACATGATTATTGAGGATGCAATTGAAGCGTATATTCAGGACGCTATGCAAATTTTTGAGGATGAGGGAATCAAGGTAGAAACACAGAGCTTCGATCATACAGATTTTGATACTGTGGTTTTCCCGGCACATGAGGAAGGCTTTCGAAGCGCTTTTTTGGATGAAAATAAATGGTATTATGTCCGCATTCAGAAAGACCGGCTTCCCAACCTCAAATATATTGCAATTTATGTGGGTGCGCCGGTTTCAAAAATTACCCACTATGCGAAGATCTCTTATTTTGAATATGATGAAAATGAGAAGAAATATCTCGTCTATTTTGATGGACAGGCAATGGATTCTCTTACGGAAAAAGAAAGAAATGTTGTATTACTT
>CANTEM010000049.1 GCA_947652805.1 uncultured Clostridia bacterium
ATGCCAACGGTAATATCATTGCCGAGGATCCATACGGACTTGGATATTTCCAGAAAAATAAAGTATATTTATTGCAGATGAGGAATCACCTTAATAATATCCCCTGCGCCCATGATCAGGAACATGTCTTCCCCACTGCCGTGCTCGTTCAGATAGTCCGCTATATCTTCAAACTGGGCGATGAACCGACAGGCAGCTCCGTTTCTTACAATTGTGTCGGACAGACGTTCCGCAGAAACCCCGTAGGTGTTGACCTCTCTTGCAGAATATATGGGTGCAAGTACGATTTCGCCTTTTATAATTCCGGATAGGGCGGCGGCAAAATCGTCAAACAAACGGCTGGTTCTGGAATAGGTGTGGGGCTGGAAAACACAGAAAATCCGCCGAAATCCCATCTGCTCCGCAGCAGTCAGACTGGCTGCAATTTCCGTGGGATGATGGGCATAATCCGAATACACCGCAGCGCCGCACTTTGCCCTGCCGCATGGCTCCATACGCCGTCCCAGTCCCTGAAATTTTCCCAGTGCCCGGGCGATTTCCTCCCCGGAAATGCCGCAAAGGTGGGCTGCGGCAGAGGCGGCAAGGGCGTCGCATACGGCATGTGCCCCGGGAACCTGGAGCGCCGCATGACAGAGAACTTCTCCCTGATGCCGGATCGTGAAGCGGGCGCAGCCCTTTTCAAAAGTAATAGAATCTGCACAGTAGTCTGCGTCCGGTTCCTCCACGCCGAAGGTTATGAGGCGTCCCTCGTATCCTGCGGCGGCGCGCATCACGTCGTCGTCGGCACAGTTGATCAGGGCAATTCCGTCCGGTCCGGTTCGTGCCAGAAAATTATGAAAAGAAGTGTGAATCTGTTCCATAGAATGGAAATAATCCACATGATCCATTTCAATATTTAATATAATGGCTATGGTCGGGTAAAAATCCAAAAAAGAATCCATATATTCGCAGGCTTCAAAGATAAAAAATTCTTCTCCGCCGATTCTGTGAGCGCTGTTTTGACTGACCATGCGTGCGCCGCAGCTTACAGTAGGATCCCGTCCTGCATCGGAAAACAGCCTTTCCAGCATGGAGGTCGTAGTGGATTTGCCGTGCATGCCGCTCACCCCGATTCGACAGCCGTAGCCGGACATGAGATATCCCAGATAATCGGCGCGGGAGATGCAGGGAATGCCTGCTTCCTTCGCAGCGGCATATTCCGGATTATCCGCAGGGATCGCTACCGTATATACCAGCATATCACAGCCGTCAATATGGGAGGGATCTCCTTCATAATATACCGTTATTCCGCATTCTGTAAGCTGCTGGGTGATGTCGGACTGGGCGCGGTCATATCCGCTGACCGTGTGCCCCCGCAGATGGGATACCCGGGCCAGGGAACACATGCTGATTCCGCCGATGCCTGCAAAAAAGATTTTTTTCGGTCCGCCGGAGAGCATTTTCCCGATCGCAGCAGCTCCGTAATGTGTATTTTCAAGCGCCATATTCGCCGCCTCCATTTCGTTCACAAAATTTCTGATATTCATTCAAGCAGATTTTTTATTTCTTTCATACTATTAGTATATCATTTTTCAGAATTTTGTGTTATAGTAATATTGTACCATAAAATTTAACAAATACAAAGCCATGTAGGTAAATTTTTTGGTACGGCGCATACCGGCGGAAAATCAGACGATAATAGGAACAGCAATTTCACTATACATTATGAAAGGAAGGCTACTATGAATATCACAGATGTGAAAATTCGGAAACTATTTGAGGACGGTCCAATGAAGGCGATTGCGTCTGTCACTTTTGACGATCAGTTGGCTGTACATGACATCAAGGTGATTTATGCCCGCGATAAGTATTTTATCGTAATGCCCAGCAGAAAGAATGCAGACGGTACGTTCCGGGATATTGTGCATCCCATCAACGGTGCATTCCGTGCTGAATTGGAAACTGCGGTGCTGCAGGCGTATGACGCTGCGGTGGCGCTTGCCCAGGCGGAGGCTGATAATCCCCCTGAAGCGGCGGAACCGGCTGACGAATCAGACGGTTTCTGATAAAGGCAATTTTTAAAAGGCGGGTGTAGAACCCGCCTTTTTATTGTGCATAAAAGGATTATGCGTCTTTTTCCAAATCGATTTTTCCGTTCTTTTCTTCGTAGTCCCGGATACATTTCTTGCACAGGTATTCCAGCAGATTGCTGGCGCTTCGTGTTTCGTCTTTGGCAATCACTTTAATTTTCTGCAAAACTTCTTCATCTAAGTGAAAGGTAAACGGCTGTTTATTTGTTGGCATATTCTGTCTCCTTTTTACACTTGAATGGATTATATACAATAGTTTAGGATAAAATGCCTATCATTTATACGCGCACAGTTTATATAAAATTACATAACTGTAATGTAAAATGCTTATAAATTTGGAAAATATTTTTTATATTGTATTTTTTTAAAACCTTTGTCAAATACTTCCTGTAGAAAAATGACAGCATAATGAAAGGTGCAGGAATCGTATGATCAAAGGATGTCAGAAGAAAATCATTCATATTACAAATACAGGCAGTCCCTATTTTGAAGAAGCATATCTGGTTCTGCGCCGGGGAGGAGATTTTTCTGACGCTGTGGAGCCGGATGAAGCAGATATTGTCCGACAGGCTGTAAAAATTGCAGAGAATGGAGGCGCGGCGCTGGAACCCCGCCGGCAGAGACGCCGCCGGCGCAGAAATCAGGCGTTCTTCTGCGGGCTTTCCCTATGCTCGTTTTTGTTCGGTCTGGTTATGCTGATTTGCTCCATGGTGCGGTGAACGCTTGACAAACGGAAACTTTTGGTATATAATGCTATACGGAGTAATTTGTTCGTGTTGTCCCATATGGGACGTTTTGCAGGTGCGCGGTCGCCTGCGGCAGCATTGCTTATATATTTTGACAGACAAGTATGCGTAAATCGGTATGGACCGCCGCCTTCGGACATACCGGCAGACACCCGGACACCGTTCGGGTTTGCTTGTGCTGCGGCTTTTTTACGGCTGCTGTCTTTTTATTTGTATATTTATAACGAACGGGATTGCATACAAGAGGATTTCGTGAAAAATGGAGACGTCCTCACTCCAAATATATATTTTTCATGGGCGGCTGCGTTCTGACACAGCCGGGAAAGGTTATATTGTATTATGGCAAAAAACAAACTCAGAGTTATGATGCTGGGTGGGCTGAATGAAATCGGCAAGAATATCGCCGTTCTGGAATACGGCGAGGATATTGTAGTCATCGACTGCGGGCTGGCGTTCCCGGACGAGGATATGCTGGGGATTGATCTGGTAATCCCCGACATTACCTATTTGGAGAAAAACGCATCGAAAATCCGGGGCATTTTCCTTACCCACGGACATGAGGACCATATCGGCGCACTGCCCTATGTGCTCCGCAGCATCAATCCGCCGATCTACGGTACTCGCCTGACTCTGGGCATTCTGGAAAACAAATTGGCTGAACATAAGCTGACCAGTAAAACCAAACTGATCACAGTGGAGGCCGGCAGTGTGGTAAACGCCGGTGTATTCAAATGTGAATTTATCCGGGTGAATCACTCCATTGCAGATGCATGCGCCATTGCGGTGCGCACCCCTGTGGGAACAGTGGTTCATACCGGCGACTTTAAGCTGGACGTGTCCCCCATCGACGGAAGTATGATGGACGTTACCCGTCTGGGAGAATACGGCAACGAAGGCGTGCTGCTCCTGATGTGTGAATCCACCAATGTGGAACGCTCCGGCTTTACTCCCTCAGAACGTACTGTAGGTCACTCCCTGGATCATATTTTTCTGTCCAACGCAGACAAACGGATTATTATTGCAACCTTTTCTTCCAATGTGCACCGGGTGCAGCAGATTATCAACACCAGTGTGAAATTCGGCAGAAAAGTTGCGGTGACAGGCCGCAGTATGATCAATGTGGTAGGTGCCGCTGTGCGTCTCGGTTATATGAAGGTGCCGGAAAACGTACTGATTGATTTAAACGATATCGGTAAATATCCCAGTGAAATGGTGACTGTGGTGACTACAGGCTCCCAGGGCGAGCCTATGTCCGCTCTGTATCGGATGGCGTTTTCCGATCACAGTCAGATCGAACTCACCTCCAAGGATCTGGTGGTGCTTTCCTCCCATGCGATTCCCGGAAATGAGCTGCTGGTGGGACGGATCATCAACGAGCTGTACAAGCGGGGCGTAAACGTGTACCATGATAATCAGGAGGTCCATGTATCCGGCCATGCCTGCAAGGAAGAACTGAAGCTGATGCACAATCTGATCCGCCCCAAGTTTTTCATGCCCATTCACGGCGAATACCGTCACCTCATGCAGCATAAGGAGCTTGCAGAATTTCTGGGGATGGATTCCAATAATATTTTCGTGAACTCTACCGGCGATGTGTTGGAATTGGATAAAAACAGCTGTAAGCGGGCAGGCACCGTTCCTTCCGGACGGGTGCTTATCGACGGCTACGGCGTGGGCGATGTTGGAAACATCGTTCTCCGGGATCGGCGGCATCTGGCGCAGGATGGCTTAATCGTTGTGGTTGCAACGGTGAATGTGGAAGAAAAGACTATTGCAAGTGGTCCGGATATCGTTTCCCGTGGCTTTGTGTATGTCCGTGAGGCGGAGGAGCTTATGGAAGAGGTGCGCCGGATCGCTTCCAAGGTGCTGAATGACGCGCTGGATTCCGGCGTCACCGAGTGGACCCAGATGAAAAACAGTGTAAAGGAAAACCTTACAAAATATCTGTTCAGCAAAACCAAGAGAAAGCCCATGATTCTCCCTGTGATCATGAATGTGTAAAGGGACAATCCCTCCGAGTTTTGCGTAGCAAAACTCGGAGGGATTGTAAAAAAGTGAAAGAAAGTATGTGATTCAAAATGGTCAGACATATTGTAATCTGGAAATTAAAAGAGGATCTCACAGGCGAACGCCTGGACCTCGTAAAGAAAAACGCCAAAGAAGCCCTGGAAGGATTGACGGGGCAGATCCCCGGATTGGTATCCGCCACGGTTTGGATCGACGGACTTCCCTCATCCAACGCAGATATGATGCTGGATACCGTCTTTACAGATGAGTCAGCGCTCCATCAGTATCAGAAGCACCCGCTGCACCAGCAGGCTGCCGATACCTATGTGCGTCCCTATACCCACAGCAGAATGTGCATGGATTTTGAACAGTGAAGCGCCCGGAATTGCTGTCGCCGGCAGGCGACTTTGAAAAACTGAAAAGCGCCGTGTATTTCGGCGCAGACGCGGTGTATCTTGCCGGAAAGGCGTTCGGTATGCGGGCTGCCTCCGGCAATTTCTCCGATGCGGAGCTGGCGCGTGCCGTGGAATATGCCCACGAGCGTGGCGTGCGGGTGTACGTCACCGTCAATATTATGCCCCGGGACGAGGAGTATCCTGCCCTACGGCAGTTTCTGATCTATTTACATAAAATCGGCGCAGATGCCGTGATCGTTTCCGACCTTGGCGTAGTTGCCTTAGCACAGGAATGCGCGCCGGATCTGGAAATCCATATTTCCACCCAAGCGTCCACCGTTTCTGCTGCTGCCTGTATGATGTGGCATAAAATGGGAGCAAAGCGGATTGTGCTCGCAAGAGAGCTATCCCTTGCACAGATCGCCGATATCCGAAAAGCCCTGCCGCCGGAAGTGGAGCTGGAAGCCTTCGTCCACGGATCTATGTGCGTGGCATACAGCGGACGGTGCCTTTTGTCCCAGTATTACGTGGGACGGGACGCCAACCGGGGCGCTTGCGCCCAGCCCTGCCGCTGGATCTATTCCGGTGAAATTGCAGAAGAAAAACGTCCCGGCGACCGCCTGCCCGTGATAGAGGACGGGGGAGAAAGCTTTATCATGAGCTCCAAGGATATGTGTATGATCGCACACGTGCCCCAGTTGGTGCAGGCAGGAATCGACAGCCTGAAATTGGAGGGACGGGTGCGCAGTGCGTACTATACTGCTGTTGTTACGAATACATATAAAATGGCGCTGGATTCTTATATGAACAGCCCGGAGGAGTATTGCTTCGATCCGACCTGGCGGCGAGAACTGGATTCCGTGTCCCACAGAGAATACGGTACAGGATTCTTTTTCCATGATCCGAAAACGGAACCAAATTTGGTCACCCAGCCCGGATATATCCGGGAAAAGGCGTATCTTGCCGTAGCCGCCGGCGAAGCGGATCAAAGCGGCAGAGTCCCCTTTGTGCAGCGGAATAAAATGGTGCGGTGCGCCACGGTGGAATTGCTTTCACCGGGTCATCCGGGTCGGTCCTTTGTGGCAAGCGAAATGTGGGACGCGTCCGGCGCGCCTCTGGAGTCCGCACCCCACCCGGGAATGACGTTCTATCTGAAACCGCCTTTTCCGGTGCGGGCGGGAGATATCCTGCGGGAAGGCTGATGAATAGGAGTTTATTATGTTAATCGTAGAACTGATCAAATCCCTGCTTCTGGGAATCATTCAGGGAATTACAGAATGGCTGCCTGTGAGCAGTACGGGACACCTGATCCTTTTTAATGAATTCTTTCCGTTAAAGGAAACCTCCGATGCGTTTATGTCCATGTTCGATGTGGTGATCCAGCTCGGATCTATATTGGCTGTGGTGGTGATCTATTTCTCTCGGCTCAATCCCTGGAGCAAAAAGAAAACCCCCGCAGAAAATAAATATACCCTCAAAATGTGGGGCAAGATTATTGTTGCCGTCCTTCCCGCAGCGGTGATCGGTCTCCTTTTTGACGATATCATCGATCAGCACCTGTCCACCTTTGTTGTGGTTGCCATTACGCTGATCCTGTACGGGATCGCTTTCATTATTATCGAACGCACCCGCAGCAAATCCCCCTTCCGGATTGAAAAGCCGGAGGATATCGACATGAAAACTGCCCTGTTTATCGGTATGTTTCAGGTGCTCGCCCTCATCCCCGGTACCTCCCGCAGCGGTGCAACCATCGTCGGCGCAATGCTCCTGGGCGTGTCCCGGACCGCGGCAGCGGAATTTTCCTTCTTCCTTGCCGTTCCCGTTATGTTCGGCGCGAGCGGTCTGCGGGGACTCAAATATGTGGCAAAAGTCGCTTCCGGTGAAACGGAAATGTTCGGCACGACGGAGCTTCTGGTCCTTTTGGTGGGCACAGTTACCGCCTTCCTCGTTTCCCTCACCGTGATCCGTTTCCTCGTCAGCTTTGTGCGCCGCCATAGCTTTGAAAGCTTTGGCTGGTACCGGATCGCCCTTGGCGCTGTCGTGATTCTCTATTTCCTCTTTATCCACCCGTAACGTATCTGAAAGGAGCCTGCCTGTGAAATACGATACCCTATCTCCCGAAATGGAGGAGAGAATCCGCACGGACCGGGAACACGGTACCGTTCCTCAGGTGGGCTTCCCCGATGCAAATGCACTTCGCAGAATCCCCGCAAACGATAAGCCCACCGTTTGGCGCACCCCCTTTGTGCGGGATACGGACAAAATCCTGCATTCCGCATATTACAACCGCTTCACAGACAAAACCCAGGTGTTTTCTTTCTATAAAAATGACGATATCTCCCGCCGCGCCCTCCATGTCCAATTGGTGTCCCGGATTGCCCGTACCATCGGCGGTGTCCTTGGTCTGAATCTGGATCTTATCGAGGCGATTGCATTGGGGCACGATATGGGACATACCCCCTTCGGTCATGCAGGGGAAACCTATCTGGACGAGCTGTATTATGCGGGCACCGGACGGCATTTCGCTCACAATGTCCATTCTGTCCGGGTGCTGGACGGAATTTTTCCTTATAATATAACGCTCCAAACCCTCAATGGCATTCTCTCCCATGATGGTGAAATCGAATGCGATGAATAT
>CANTEM010000050.1 GCA_947652805.1 uncultured Clostridia bacterium
AAATGTTAAAGGGTGGGGTAATTATGGATGTAACAACCCCTGAACAGGCAAAAAATTATGACGGATCATGGACGGTATAAATATATTGTGCAGAAAAATCACGGAGATACGGAAGGGCAGTTTGCATACAGCAAAACTCTTGCAGCCTCCATTATCAGTGCGGATTATGCAATGAATCTAGTGGTGGTAAAAACTTATCCGGGTATGGCACAGGCAGTTGCGGCAGGCTTGGATGCAATGCCATTGCCTTCTGTTTTGGGATGCGTTGCCGGAGACGATACGCTTTTTTTAGCGGTTCGCGATATATCCTGTGCAGCGCAGGTTGCGGCGGATATCCGAAAAATGGCAGGGAAATAATATATTAACAAAAACTCTTATAGAAAACTTGATTTACAATGAAGGAGATGCAAAATGCTGCGGGCTCTGTCCATTGAAAATATAGCCGTTGCCAAAAATTTGGATATTGAGTTTGACAGCGGTTTTACCGTGCTGACCGGCGAAACAGGTGCCGGAAAGTCTATTATAATTGACAGTATATCCTTGCTCCTTGGCGCTAAGGGACAGCGGGAGCTGATTCGCCACGGCGAAGCAAAGGCTTCTGTGACTGCGATATTTTCTGACGAGGAGGACGAAAACGGGGAACTGTCTGCAATCGGCATTCAGCCGGACGAAAACGGCGAACTCACCCTGATGCGCACATTGTCTGCGGACGGCAGAAGCGGAGCGAAGATCAACGGAAAAAGCGTGTCGCTGTCGCTGCTGCGGGAATGTACGGAAAAGCTTCTTGCCCTGCATGGGCAGGAGGAAACCGCCTCCTTATATGATCCCCGTGCATATGTGCGGGTGTTGGACGATTATGGGGAAAGTGATCCGCTGTTACAGGCGTACAGTGTAATATATGAACAAATGGTCGGAAAGCGGAGCGAAATACAGCAGCTGCGTAAATCTATGGAAGAACGATCCATGATGATCGATATACTGAAATATCAGATTGCAGAAATCGACAAGGCGCGTATCGCAGGTCCGGACGAGGAAGAAAGGTTGACAAGGCTTCGGGACAAGCTGCGGGACAGAGAAGTAATTGCAAAAAATGCAAGCCTTGTCCACCGTGCCCTTGCGCCCTCGGATAAAGGCGCGTCTGCCGCATATTTGCTGGAGCGTGCCGCCGCAGCCTTGCACCAGCTTGGCGGTATTATGGAGGGGGCGGAAGAAGCCGCCGGAAAGTTGATGGAGTATCGGATCGAAGTGATCGATATTGCAGAACGGGCAAGAGATGTGATCGATTTGGACGAGCTGGACGGGGAAGATCCGGACCGGCAGCTGGATCGAATTGAAGGAAGACTGAATCTGTTGTCACGTTTGAAGAAAAAGTATGGTGGCAGCCTGACAGATGTAATTTCCTTCCGGGAAAATGCAGGAAAAAAGCTCCATGATATTGAATTTGGTGAAAGCCGTTTGGAAGAACTGGAACGGGAATATAAACAGCTTATCAAAAAAGGCAGGGAAGCGGCGGACGCTTTAAGTACACATCGCCGGGAAGCGGCGGTGCGTCTGGGGGACGAGGTAATGGATACCCTCCGTTTTCTGGATATGCCGAAGGTTCGGTTTTATGTGGAAATCCGCCCCCTGCGGGAGGACGGCAAAGAAAAGTTTACCGCCCTTGGCGCGGACGAGGTAGACTTTACAGTGGTTACAAATCCGGGCGATGCACCGCAATCCCTGTCTAAAACTGCATCCGGCGGGGAAATGTCCAGAATTATGCTGGCGCTGAAAAGTGCCCAGGCAAAAAAGACAGGCGCAGGAACGGTTATTTTTGACGAGATTGATACAGGCGTGTCCGGCGGCACGTCGGAGCGCATCGGTATCAAGCTGCGGGAGCTGTCCCGCGGCGCACAGGTGATTTGTGTAACTCACTCGGCACAGGTGGCGGCGCAGGCGCATCAGCATTTGCTGATTGAGAAAAAAGAAGTAGACGGCAGAGCCGAGAGCTGCGTTCGCACCCTTGCAACGGAAGAACGCGTTGAGGAACTGGCGCGGATCATCGGCGGCATCGAAGTGACAGAAAACCAATATACAGCGGCGAGAGAACTGCTGAAAAATATATGACATATTAAGAGAGGAGCAGGCAGGGCAACAGGCTGTGCCGCGTAAGAAAAAATGAGTTTGTATCAGGAATTTGTAGACAGAGGAATGCTCGCGCAGGTAACAGATCCGGAGCGGGTTCAGGATCTTTTGGATAATCAGAAGGTTACATTTTATATTGGATTTGATCCTACCGCAGACAGCTTGCATATCGGTCATTTCATTCAGATGAAGGTTATGGCACACATGCAGCGTGCAGGTCACCGTCCCATTGCGATTTTTGGCGGCGGTACGGCTATGATTGGCGATCCATCCGGCAAAAACGACATGCGCCGCATGATGACAAAGGAAGAAATTGCCGCCAATATCGAGAATTTCAAAAAGCAGATGGGCAAATTTATTGATACCAGCGAGGGAAAGGCGATTTTTGTCAACAACGGAGACTGGCTCCTGGATTTGAACTACGTTAATTTTCTCAGAGAAGTCGGACCCCATTTTACAGTAAACAGAATGCTTGGCGCAGAATGCTATAAATCCAGAATGGAAACAGGGCTTACGTTCCTTGAATTCAACTATATGATCATGCAGGCATACGACTTCTATCGGCTGAATCAGGATTACGGCTGTGTTCTGGAAACAGGCGGAGACGATCAGTGGTCCAATATTATTGCCGGCGTGGAGCTGATCCGCCGCAAAACCGGGAAGGAAGCATTTGGTCTCACCTTTAAGCTACTTCTGACCAGTGAAGGCAAGAAAATGGGTAAAACGGAAAAAGGTGCGCTGTGGCTGGATCCGGATAAAACCTCTCCTTACGAATTTTTCCAGTACTGGAGAAATATTGACGATTCCGATGTAATCAACTGCATGAAGATGCTTACATTCATGGAGCTTTCCGAAATTGCAGAGTATGAAAAACTAGAAGGCGCGCAGCTGAACACTGCAAAAGAGCGGCTGGCATGGGAAATCACTAACCTGATTCATGGCAAGGAAGAAGCAGATAAGGCACTGGCAGCGGCAAAGGCTGTGTTTGCTGCGGGCGGAATGGCGGAAAATATGCCGACAACGACCCTTCTGGCAGAAGACTTTACCGACGGAACCATTCTTGTATCCGATATGCTTGTGAAAGCAAAGCTTGCGCCCTCCAAAGCAGAAGCAAAACGGCTCATTTCCGGAGGCGGTATTTTTGTGGGTGATGTGAAGGCAGAAGGATTTACCGCTTCTGTCAGCGCGGCTGATATTCCCGAGGACGGACTCATTATTAGAAAAGGCAAAAAGACATTCCACCGTTTTGTGAAAGCATAATGATTGTAAATTAGGAGAAAGAAACGGTCATAAAATCGGCAATGTATCAATATCTTTTATTTGACGCGGATAATACGCTGCTGGATTTTGATTTAGCAGAAAAAGAAGCGCTACGGGGCGTTTTGGAAAACACACCTATGGGATACAGCGAAGAAATTGCGCAGCTGTATCATGCAATCAACGACAGGGAATGGAAGCGCCTGGAACGGGGCGAGACAACCCGGGAATGTCTGCGTACAGAGCGGTTTATCAAATTATATGCGGCATTGGGATATACTTTAAAGCCTGACGATGCCGAGGCGGTGGCAGAGACCTTTTTGCAGCACATGGCAGAGCAGGCGGCGCTGATCGACGGCGCATTGGAAACGGTTACGCAGCTTTCTCAGAGATATGCATTATATATCGTTACAAACGCGACTGCATGGGTGCAGAAAAAGCGTATGTCCCGCACGCCAATCGCGCCGTATTTCCAAAAGGTCTATATTTCCCATGAAATGGGCTGCGCCAAACCTGAGCGAATTTTTTTCGATCAGGTGCTGTCAGATATCGGAGATATGCGCAGGGAAGCGTACCTTGTGATTGGGGACTCCCTTTCTTCCGATATTGCAGGCGCCAGGGGAGCAGGTTTGGACAGCTGCTATTTTGACCGCAGCGGCAGGGGAAGCGGATCAGAAACTCCGAAATGGATCATTCATTCTCTCCCTGAACTGCTTACTATACTATAATGGAGGCCATATGAATTCTGTTGCAGCCGTAAAAAAGGAACTGGATAAAATCGGTGTGGCTTATGTGGAAAATGCACTGATGTCTGCACATACTACCTTTCGCATCGGCGGACCGGCAATGCTGTATATTCGCCCCGAAAATCAGGATAAACTGGTGGGTGCAGCCCGCATAATCCAAGGGGCGGGGCTTCCCATGGTCACGATAGGAAAAGGAAGCAATCTCCTTGTTTCTGATGCTGGCTACCAGGGTGCGATTCTTTCCACAGAAGGCTTAACAGATGTTTCCATTTCAGAAAATATAGTCACCTGCGCCTGCGGCGCAAGTGTTACAGGCGCGGCGGTTATAGCCCGGGACAGAGGACTATCCGGAATGGAGTTTTTATACGGCATTCCCGGCTCAGCCGCAGGTGCAGTATATATGAATGCAGGGGCTTACGGCGGGGAGATCGCTGATATTTTAACCTCCAGTACCTATTATGATATGGAAACCGGCGCTGTAGCTGCGCTTACGGCGGCAGATCACGGGTTTGAATACCGCAATAGTATTTACCGTTCCAACAGCAAGCGGATTATACTGTCCGCTGTGTTTGAACTGAAGCCGGGGCAGCATGCTGAGATTCGCAGCGCTATGGAGGATTACATGTACCGGCGCAAAACCAAGCAGCCGCTGGAATATCCGTCCGCCGGAAGCGTGTTCAAGCGGTATCCCGGCAGGTATACAGGGCAGATGATTGAGGAATGCGGCCTGAAAGGCAGAAGTGTTGGCGGCGCGCAGGTTTCTGAAAAGCATGCCGGGTTTATTGTCAACCGGGGCGGCGCGACTGCGGCGGATGTACTGGGGCTGATCGAGATAATAAAAGAAGCGGTTGCGCATAAATTTGGTGTGGAAATTGAATGCGAAATGATTTATTTGGCTTAATATAATATGGCAGAGAGTTACAGTAAAATTACGAAAGAAGCAATTCTTGAGAATATTCCGAAAAAGAAATGTTGTCAGCGGATCCGGCAGGATGCACTGGATTTGGCAAATCTGGCGGACGCGGGTTTGCGCGCGGAAAAAATAGCGACTGCGCCGGAGCATTTCCGGTGCGGGACATGCCCTGCAAGCTTTGCAGGAGGACTGTTTGTTTCCTTTGGTTCGGTGACCGACCCGGATAAACAGTATCATTTGGAGCTGTCTTTTGAAACGGATGCAG
This sequence comes from uncultured Clostridia bacterium, assembly GCA_947652805.1. Lineage (GTDB taxonomy): Bacteria > Bacillota > Clostridia > Oscillospirales > CAG-272 > Avispirillum. Next base: position 5,306 of record CANTEM010000050.1, read on the forward strand.
AGCGTGATGCTGTAAAAAAGATTTTGTCGGATGCAGGTGTTTCTATGAAGTCCGGACAGAGGGGTACACGATATTTGCTGTATATTAAAAGCAGTAGCGATATCGAGGATTTTCTTGCATTTACAGGAGCAACCCACGCTGCTTTTGACTTGATGAATGCAAAAATTGTGCGGGAAGTCCGCGGCAATGCAAACCGGCAAATGAATTGTGATATGGCGAACATATCAAAGTCTTTGGCAGCGGCGCAGCAGTATACAAATGCGATTTCAGAACTTTTGCGCGGCGGCTACGAAATCCGGTTGCCCGAGGAGCTTCGGCAGACAGCGCTGCTGCGGTGTGAGAATCCCCAGGCGTCTATGACGGAGCTGGGACAACTGCACAACCCGCCGATTACAAAATCCGGGGTCAAGCACCGGTTGGATAAAATTCTGCGGTTTTATGAAGGATTGAAAAGACAGGATTCAGAGTAAAAGGAGTATGCGGCAATGGCAGATTTTGTACACTTGCATTTACATAGTGAATACAGCCTTTTGGACGGAGCCTGCCGCATCGCAGATATCCCAAAGGCCGCACGCGCGGCAGGGCACACAGCGTGTGCGATTACAGACCACGGTGTGATGTATGGTGTTGTGGATTTTTATAAAGCTTGCATCAAAGAAGGAATCAAGCCGATCATTGGCTGTGAGGTATATGTGGCGCCCGATTCCCGCTTTAACAAGGAATACGGTAGAGATCACGCACCCGAACATCTGGTATTGCTTTGCGAAAATGAAACCGGCTATAAAAATCTGATTTACATGGTGTCGGAAGCGTTTCAAAGCGGATTTTATTCCAAGCCGCGTATTGATATGGATTTGCTCCGTGCCCACAGCAACGGGTTGATCGCTTTGTCCGCTTGTCTGGGTGGGCGGATTCCTCGGCTGATATCGGCTGGAAATTATGAGCAGGCGAAAGCTTATGCCCAGGAAATGCATCAAATATTCGGCCCGGATCGGTTTTATCTGGAAGTGCAGGATCATGGACTGGCTGAACAAAAGATCGTAAATGATGGGTTGTATCAGTTGAGTGAACAATTGAAAATCGGACTTGTAGCAACCAATGACGTGCATTACCTACGCCGCAGCGACAGTGATGCACAGGCGATTCTTATGTGTATCCAGACAAACAGCTGCATTGAGGACGGCAGACCGATCGGTTTTGAAACAGACGAGTTTTACTATAAAGAAACCTGGGAAATGGAGCGGTTGTTTGCAGAGCATCCTCAGGCGCTTGCAAATACGGTAAAAATAGCGGATATGTGTCAGCTGGAGTTCCAGTTTGACAAGCATTTTTTCCCTTCCTACACCTGTCCCGCTGGGACAGATCCTGGAAAGTATCTGGAATCCCTCGCTTTGGCAGGACTGGAGCGCCGAGCAGAACGGGGAACGGTTGATTTTGATAAGATTCCCCATCAGGCATACATGGAACGTCTGCAATATGAGCTTCCTGTGATCGACGGAATGGGCTACAGTGAGTATTATCTCATTGTGTGGGATTTTGTAGACTGGGCAAAGTCCAATGGAATTCCCGTAGGTCCCGGACGGGGAAGCGGCGCCGGCAGTCTTGTTGCATATCTCATCGGTATTACAGATGTGGATCCCCTTCGTTTTGATTTGCTGTTTGAGCGTTTTCTCAATCCTGAGCGGGTCAGTATGCCTGACTTTGACATTGATTTCTGCTATGATCGGCGGGATGAGGTGATTCAGTATGTGCGCGGCAAATATGGGGAAGACCACGTAGCGCAGATCATTACTTTTGGGACAATGGCTGCGCGGGCTGTGGTACGGGATGTAGGCCGCGCCCTTGGTATGCCTTATGGGGAAGTAGATGTTGTAGCACGCCAGATTCCACATACCTTGAATATGACATTGGAGCGCGCGCTGGAGGGTAAGGAGCTTTCCGAAATATATGAAAGCGATCCGAAGGTACGGCGGCTGATTGATGTGGGCAGGGCGCTGGAGGGTATGCCCCGGCATGCTTCCACTCACGCGGCAGGGGTGGTAATTACGGAAAGCCCCCTGACGGAGTATGTTCCCCTTGCCATAAATAATGGCGTATGCGTGACCCAGTACAATATGGATACGGTAGCGGAGCTGGGACTTCTGAAATTTGACTTTTTGGCACTTCGGTATCTGACAATCATTGCAGCAGCGGAAAAGGAAATTATCCGGCAGAATCCCGGGTTTTCCATGGCTACCATTCCTTTAGATGATAAAGCTGTATATGCAATGCTTTCAAAAGGAAATACAGACGGTGTATTTCAACTTGAGTCCGGCGGTATGCGGCAAATGCTGATCCAGCTTTCTCCGGAAAATATAGACGATATTATTGCTGCCATTGCCCTGTACCATGTCGATGCCCTTCGCGTGATCTTCCACATACAGCCAGTCGCGGAC
>CANTEM010000051.1 GCA_947652805.1 uncultured Clostridia bacterium
GTTTTTTCCGCGAGATCCATCCCGCAGGCAGATATGCCGACAAATCTTACAGAAATACGGCGAGAATGACTGAGAAAACTGCAAATAAAATAAATGTAGGCGAAAGAAATGCCTGGGCCCAAAGAGGCAATTCCCCTGCTTTCCTTTTTCGGATCATTGGCGACGGACGGTTCATAACGCCGTAGCCATAATACAGCTTTTCTGCCCGGCTGAAAAAGAGAATGGCAAATATAAGTGTTGCTGCGCCGATCAGAAATGCAAGCAGGATCAGTCCGCCGCTGTGCTTTCCTGCAAGCCGATACAGATACGTTTCAAAAAACAGTACAAAAGCATTATTAGCGGCATGGATCAAAACAGGAGGGAGCAAGGAACGCGTGGCTCCTGCTGTAAGGGCGAGGATAATGCCCATAAAGAAATATATCGGCAGTCGTACAAAGCTGAAATGCAAAAGTCCAAAGCACAGCGAACTTATAATTACTGCTGTAGATGCACCGTAGGAGCTGTATTCCGCTGAAAGGATCCCGCGAAACAGAAATTCCTCCAGAAGTGCCGGCAGTAAGGCAAAGGTAATCAGAAGATATATACGACTGGCAGATCTGTTTACAGAGCTGTCCAGTGCCGATGCGATGAAAGCATCCGGAAACAGATAATACATCAGAAAACTCAAAACAATGCTGCCGGCTGTCATAAACAAAAATGCCCAGATTGTAATGGTCACATGACGGGCTTTCATCATTTTTACCCGCAGTCCCTGATTGTAACCGGCGCCCCGCAGAATACAGAAAAATGCAGACGGAACACCGAGTATGATAAGCTCCAGCACCATAACAGTGAGATATATATTAGTGTTTTTGGATATAGCCTGCACATCAATAAGATTGGCGCCGCAGAGCAGTGCACTGATAATGATTAGCAGTGCGGGCGCCGCATGGATTCCTTTGATTTTCACCGGGGGACCCTCACATTTTTCTCTGTCAGCAGAATATCGGCGCGGATGTCAAATCTTCCCCGGGGCACCTCGGAAATGATACAATCACTGTAAATTACACCGATACAGCATCCGTGAAAGCTTGAAAGATACCGATCGTAAAAGCCTTTTCCATATCCCAACCGATAGCCGTGCCTGTCATATACCAGCCCGGGAATAAAACATACCGCACTGTCGGTATGCACCGACTGATCATATATAGGCAGGGCGGCGTCCGGCTCCCGAATGCCATAGGTGGAGACGGTCAGATCGGTCAGAGACTCAACAAAATGATATTGCATGGTTCTGCTGGCAGCGTCGCATCTTGGAAAAGCAATCTTTTTTCCTTTTTTCAGCGCGGCTTCAGCAATAGGCAATACGTTAATTTCCTGTTCCATGGGAGCATACAGTAAAACGACGTCAGCATAGCGGAAACTGACTAGCGCAAGTGCCGACTGACAAATCGATTCGTCCCGCCGGATACGTTCTTCGGCGGGAAGTGTGGAGCGAAGCTTCTTGTACTGTTCCCGCAGGCGGTCTTTTTTCTCCTTTAACGGATGAACTGCATGATTATTCATGGACATATCGCCTCACATACCTGTTTTGCCGTGTCTGCGCCCCGGAGTGCACGAATCAGCGTAAGGGCAAAGTCGGTTGCATATCCTGCGGCTTTGGCGGTAATCATGCGCCCGTCCTCTGCAACACCGTCAGCGGAAAGAACAGCTCCGGTCAGCTCTGTTTCAAATCCGGGATAGCAAACTGCCTGTTTGCCTTGCAATAGTCCCCGCTTTCCAAGGATCATCGGAGCTGCACAGATTGCAGCAATATAACTGTTTTGCGCCGCTGCAAGTCTAAGCGCACTGTCTACAGCAGAGCTGGCGTCCAGATTTTTTGTGCCGGGCATTCCGCCTGGAAGCACGATCATTTCCAGATCGGGCAACTCTGCCGGCATATCCTTGTCGGTGATATCCGCGGTAACGGGAATACCGTGTGTACCGCAGATCACTTTGCCGCCGATTCCCACCGTAGTAACGGAGATAGACGCACGCCGCAAAAGATCTACAGGAATCAGTGCCTCTGCTTCTTCAAAGCCTTCTGCTAAAAATAAGTATACCATACGAGTGCCTCGCTTTTCGTAGGATTTACAGGACGAAAGTGTGAATAATTTTTGAGAGGAGGATCAGGTTGATGATTCCTGAGAATCCTCGCCTTTCAGTACAAGCTCCATATAGTCTTGCTTGGATATCAGCAGTTCCCGGGGTTTTTGTCCGTCCGGTGCACTGACATACCCCATTTGTTCCAGCTTGTCAATGATTTTTGCCGCTCTGCCGTAGCCCACAGACAAGCGCCTCTGGAGAAGAGAGGTAGACACCTTTCCGCTTTCAAAGGCAACGTCCAGTGCAGAGCGAATCAGCGGGTCGCTTTCTCCCCCGTCGCCGGAGGCAGCAGTTCCGCCGCCTTTTTTGACACCGCACATGGCCGCTTCTTCCTCAATTTGTTTCATAACATCATCGCTGTAGGCGGCGCCGCCTGCGGCATTATATTGTTTAATAAAAGATACAACCTCATCTACTTCTTTGTCGGATACAAATGCCCCTTGCACACGCATGGGCTTAGATGCACCCACAGGATTGTACAGCATGTCCCCCCGACCGATCAGATTTTCCGCGCCGCTTCTGTCGATAATGGTTCTGGAGTCTACCTGAGAAGCAACGGTAAAGGCAATACGGGAGGGAATGTTTGCTTTGATTACGCCGGTGATAACGTCTACGGAGGGACGCTGGGTTCCGATAATTAGGTGGATTCCCGCTGCCCGGGCCTTTGCGGCAAGGCGGGCGATAGAGGATTCTACATCATCCGGGGCGGTGGACATAAGATCTGCAAGCTCGTCGATGACAATCACGATTTGCGGCAGGTATTCGTATTCCGGATCGTTTTTGGTGATTTCGTTGAAGGAAGCGATTTCCCGCACGCCTACGGCTTCTATCAATCCGTATCTGCGTTCCATTTCATTGACAGCCCAGGTCAGGGAGCCGGCAGCCTTTTTCGGATCACTTACAACCGGAACCAGCAAATGGGGCAGCCCGTTATAAATATTGAATTCTACTTTTTTCGGGTCAATCAGGATGAGCTGCACCTCGGAGGGCTTTGCCTTATACAGCAGAGAAATCAAAAGACAGTTGATGCATACGGATTTACCCATACCGGTGGCGCCTGCGATCAGCAGATGCGGCATTTTCTTAATGTCCATAATCACCGGTTCACCGGCAACATTTTCTCCGAGGGAAGTAGTGATTTTACTGGGATTTTTCTGAAATTCTTCCGTTTCCAGAAGATTGCGCAGGTATACGGTTTCGGCAGTCTTGTTGGGAACTTCGATTCCTACTGCCGCCTTCCCGGGAATAGGCGCTTCAATCCGTACGCCGGTGGTTGCAAGGTTCAATGCAATATCGTCTACTAAATTGGCGATAGAGCGAACCCGGGTGCCTGCTTCCGGCAGCAATTCGTACCGGGTGATTGTGGGACCTCTGGAAGCGCCGACGATTTTTGTTTTTACATTGAAGCTGGCGAGAACGCTTACCAGACGGGAAGCGTTTTCGTGAAGTTCCTCCCGAATATTATCATTTTTCTTATGATCCTCTGCACTAAGCAGGGAAAGGGGCGGAAAGTGATATTCCGGTTCTGGTTCAGGCTCGGGCTGCACGGGAACAGCCGATGCGACCGTATCCCGCGTCAGGGGCAGATCGTCCGGCGCACTAGCGGAACTGTCTCCGTCTCCTGCTCCGAGATAGGAGTCGGCAAGCTGATCCAGAAGGTCAGCACTGTCCGGATCCACCTGAGAGGTCTCCTCCTCTTTCTCTGCAACCACAGGAGCGTCCCCCTGTGCAAACATTTCCGCTTCTGTTTGCAGTTCCTCCGCAGTTTTTTCCTGACGGGAGCGTTCCAACACTTCTGCAAAAATAGCGGCTTCTATATCGTCTTCAGCCGTGCTGTCATCAGCCGGCGCAGTTTGCGGTTCTTCCGGTTCTTCCATATCTATCGGAATATCCGTTTCAAATTTTTTCCGTTTTGCCCGAACAGGTGCATTCTCCGGTATTTCGGCACGCGCCGTTTTGTTTGCAGCAGCCGGACGGATCACAATTTCATCCGGATTGCGGAACGCCTTTTCCATAGCGCCGGACTCTCTTGCTTCCTGGCGGTACTGGCGGGATGCCCGTATCTTAGCAGAAAAGTATACATAAACGTATTTGGGAGTGATTCCTGCGGTCAGCAGAACGCTGAGAATCAGCATGGCAATAATAAGAACGTATGAGCCTGCCGTCTGAAAGCAGACAAGGAAAAACTCGCCCAATATACCGCCGACTACACCACCGCCCAGAAGCTCAGATCCCCGTTCATACATGTCAATTATGTTAAAGGAGCCTAAGGGAAAAATAATTTCCAGCAGCATGGAGGTGAGGATCACGGAGACATTGGCAAAACCTGTGCGCATGCTGAGTACGGAATCAGCCTTGTCTCCTAACCATGCGATTGCTACAAATGCCAAAAATACGGGGATTACAAAAGCAGAGCCGCCAAATAGTCCAGTAAGGAATTTATATATAAAACCGATCACGATACCGGGGTTTTCTCTGGCACCGCCTACGAAACAAACGATCAGGAAAATCGCACCGACCAGCATCAGATAGGGTGCAACCTGCGACCAAAGGGAACGGCTGGGTGCCTTTGCCGCCTGAGCGGGCTCTTTACGGGAGGGGGTGTTTTTTTTACTGCTGCGGGGAGCAGCTTGTTTCTTTGCTTTTTTTTGCGCCATGAAATGACCGTACCTTTCCCGAATTTTATATATTTCATAAATTTCCAAGATATGCGAATACTATAAACTACACAGCGTTTTGTAAAGCGCCGGGCAAAATTATCTACTTTATATAATAGCAGAATTTGCCTGCAAATTCAAGGGATAATCAGAAAAAGGGTATAATTTTGAAAATTGCAATTGAAAAAAATACGATGACGCGCTTGGGTATTTTAGCGGCAGTAGGAAGTCTTGCCGGATTTATCAACGGTTTTTTGGGGGCGGGCGGCGGAATTATTCTGCTGTCCATGTTCCGGCGGCTGAATCCAAACAAAAGCAGCGAGGGAGCGAGGGACGATTTTGCTTCTGTGGTTGCTGCGGTGCTTCCATTGTGCGTGGTATCGGCAATCAGCTACAGCAGCAGGGGGAGTCTCGATATGGATCTGTTTCTGCGGTTTGTGCCCGGGGCGGTCGTGGGTGGCGTTGTGGGCGCTTATCTTACAGATAAAATTGACACACGGATATTAAAAAATATTTTCGCACTGATTATTATTATCGCCGGGATCAATATGATATTTTGACGCGCAAAAAGACTCCCTATGGGATTGCTATGCAGCTTCGTCAAAGGGGAACTTCCGATGTAGCCCAACAAAAAGGCTCCCTTATGTAAAGGGAGCTGTCACAGCTTTGCTGTGACGGAGGGATTGTTAATTTATCATTTTAGATAATCTACAAATCGGCAGTTTTACAATCCCTCCGTCTCCGCTACGCGGATCCACCTCCCTTTGCACAAGGGGGGCATGGAGAGTGAGTGGATGCTTGCGGTGATTCACCTCCCTTACACAGGGGAGGCATGGAGAGTGAGTAGGTGCCTGCGGCGATCCACTCCCCCCAGAAGATTTGCTGCGCAAATTCCAGCACAAGGGGGTATACATAAGTTTATGCCATATTAGCGCGCATAAGTGAACAAATCGCCGCAGTCGAAATACTGCACCGGAATGCCTGGAAATTTACCGTCCAGATCTTTTGCAAACGCTTCCATAGCAAATTTTTCACTTTGCACGTGTCCAAGCAGCAGCATGGTTTTTTGCATGCCAAACTGTGCTGCTTCCCGTATCGGTTCTCCGAACTGCCATTCGCATAATTCACCGCAAATGGCAAGATCCGTGTCATCTGTGAAAAACGGTTCATAGGTATTTTCATCCCGCGCACCAAGGAACAGAGCAACCTTACGAACTGTGCCGTCTGTCCGCCCGATCTTTCGGAGACAGGGAAGTCCAAGTCCGGCGCAAATATCCCCTATTATCTGCGCGGGGGTGCTGGGGGTATCAAACGTAAATTGCAGCTGCCCGTCAAAGCGTCCTTTCCAGCCCATCCGTTTCAAAAATACCCGGCTTACCATGTCCTCGCCCCGGTAGTGCATGGAATTATGATACCGATAGATCGTAATACCGGTTGACTCCACCAGTTCCTTTTTTTGATTCGTCAGGAGGGAGGGCTTGAATTCGTTCAGGTGTGTGTAGTAGGTGGGCTCATGGGTGATCAAAAGCTGTGCCCCCCACGCCGCGGCCTGCCGCAGTACCTCCGGCGTTGCAGCAAAGCAAACGCCGAGTCTTTGCACCTCGCATTCCGGATTGCCGGCGTGGCAGCAGTCCACCATACCGTGCCACCCTTTCATGAATTCTTCTCCAAGCACTTCTTTCATAATTTGTATTGCTTTCATAACCGCGACCATTCCTTTATACATATTGTACGTAACAACTGTTTTTCAGTAGTATAGCATAAAAAAATTGCAAAGGCAAATGTTTGCCCGATTGAAAAAAGGATGAATATACTGAAAACAAGGAACATACACATGCCCACGGTGTTTCGTTACATATTTATGATCTTGAAAGGCGGTTTACATATGAAGGTACCTTTTACAGGCTGTGCTACTGCGATTGTTACACCTATGCGGGACGGCGGAGTGGATTTTCACGCACTGGCGCGGCTGATTGAATTTCAAATAGAAAACGGAGTGGCTGCAATTGTTCCCTGCGGAACGACGGGGGAAGCACCGACACTCAGTGGTGAGGAAAAAAAGCGGGTGATCGCATTTACAATTAAACGCGTAGATGGCAGAATACCGGTAATTGCCGGCTGCGGGTCGCCATCTACGGAGTATGCAGCAGAATATGCGGCAGATGCAGAAAAAGAAGGCGCTGACGGAATTTTAGTAGTTACGCCCTACTATAACAAGGCGACGGACACAGGAGTGTATTTGCATTATAAAACGATAGCGGACAGAGTGCAGATACCGGTGATTGCATATAATGTGCCGAGCAGAACAGGACTTTGCATCAGTGAAAGCGCGTACGGACTACTATGCACCATACCCAACTTGTGTGGTGTAAAAGAAGCTTCGGCAAATGTAGGATATGCGGAAAAGATTGCAGTTTCTTATGGAGATAAATTGGGTATATACAGCGGATGCGACGAACTGACAGCACCGATTTATGCGGTAGGCGGCTGTGGTGTTGTATCGGTATTGTCCAATATTATGCCGGCGTCTATGGTACGACTGTGCGACTTGTGCCAGACGGGGCAGATGCAGGACGCTGCGGCATTACAGCAAGCGTTATATTCGATGATACGGGCGCTGTTTTCTGAAGTCAGTCCCATTCCGGTAAAGACTGCCCTCAGCCTGATGGGGCTTTGCAGCGATGAGATGCGGCTGCCCTTGTGTCCTATGGGAACGGAAGGACGGGAGAAGCTGGCACTGGAGATGCAAAGGCACGGATTGATATAAGCAGTACAGAATAAAAAGGCTCCCATGTGAGGATCCACTACGTGGTTCCATAGGGAGCTGTCGCCAAGCTACATATAAGAAAGCCCCCCTTGTGCAAAGGGGGGGCCGATGCAATCGGCGGGGGGATTGTTATACTATCATTTTTGATGAACTATAAATCGGTAGTCAGTGCAGACA
>CANTEM010000052.1 GCA_947652805.1 uncultured Clostridia bacterium
CTGGTGGACGGACTCGAACCCCCGACCTGCTGATTACAAATCAGCTGCTCTACCAGCTGAGCTACACCAGCATCTCATGCAAACCACTCGCGCAAGAAGAATTATAGCATAAACCAAAAGAAAAGTCAATATCTTTTATAAAATAATTCTTATTTTTTATTTTTCAAATTATCTTGACTTTTCCGCGCTCCCCTGCTATACTGCCTGCATAAATTCAACTTTTGGAGAATCCTTATGAAGTACATACTAAAACAGCGTTCCCACCAAACCTTCGGATGCGGAAGCTATCCCTGCAAGGACACCCGATCCCGTGACGGAAAGATTTACCTCCCCATTGATGACGCTCACTTTGCCCTTTATTCCGACAATAACGGAAAAGACTGGCAAAAGCTCCCCTTTGACGAGGGACGCCAAACGGACCGGTTCATTCAATTACAGGATGGAACATTCTATGCCCTCTCCTTTGACAACATCGCCCATGACGCTATACGCAGCTTTGATCAGGAAAACATTCCCTATGTAGCCGGCATATATCGGGCAAACTCTATGGAAGATGTATGCGCCGGAGCCGTTTCTTCCTCATTCACTCAAATCCATATCCCCAAACTTTCCATGGGATACGGAGATTCCAACAACAGCCATACAGGATGCATCTCCAACGGGCTGATCCAGCTTGCAAACGGAGATATCCTTGCCACTATGTATGGGCAAACCAAAGACGACACCACCCTCTGCCCCTATTTTCAGGAGCACGGCGGATATGACTTCTACCTATACCGCTCCTGGTGCATTCTCTCCAAGGACGGCGGAAACACGTTCTCTTTTCTTTCTACAATTGCCGATGTGCAGACATATCCCATTCCTGATGTAAATGCAGAGGGATACTGCGAGCCGGACTGTATCGAAATCGAACCCGGACATATCGTTTGCGTCATCCGCACCGGCGGACACGAAATATACTCTCCTCTGTACTGCACCCACTCCTACGACAGCGGAAAAACATGGGAAGCTCCTTATCAGATCTGCTCCTGGGGCGTGCTTCCCAAGCTGTTCACTATGGCGGACGGCACCCTTGTGTGCGTTTCCGGGCATATCCATACCATGCTGCTATTCTCACCAGACAAAGGACGCACCTGGAGCGAGCCCCACATTATAGAACCCTGTGACGGAAAATGGGACAAAAGCCCCTCCGGTTATAACACCGCCTTTGAGAGCAGCCCCGGAGAAATCACCATTGTTTTTGACGATCCCAAGGAGGGCATCCAGGAAGGCGCGCCCGAGGGACAGCTTCGTCGGATTTACGCCCGCACATATTCTGTGCAGCGGGAGGACTAAGCTTTATTTTTTCTTCCATGCAGCTGCATACTGCATAATCGGTTTGTTTGCGGAAGCAGTGACCACAATAATAGAGGACAGCACCAGTCCAAACGCTCCCTGTGCCATGTTGCCGGGCACGTTCGCCAGTGCGGCGCCGGGACCGTACAGGAGACTTTCATATAGAAAATATCCGCCCACCATGACTGTCTCTGCAAGAAATGCACTCATCGCAAACCATGCTCTGGGGCGCACCGACCGGCACAAGCAGGCAAATACTACCGCCATACAGCCCTTGATTACAAAGGTTGCAGGTGCGTACAGGGCAAATCCCAAAATAATATCGGCAAGTGCAGAACCAATGCCGGCGGCAGCAAAGCCCCAAACAGGTCCCATAAAAAACGCCGCGGTTATAACAAACACATCCCCGAAATTCCCGTAACCGCCGCTGGGCAGAGGAACGCCCAGCACCATGGTTCCCACAAGAATTGCTGCGGCAAACAGCGCCGTTCCCACAAGTTTCTGTATATGTTTATGCAAAATACTAAACCTCCATAATACCATGATTTTTGATTGCACTGTATGCAATCAGCCGTCAATGACTGCCTTGCAGTCATTATACCACTTTTCCCACATATTTTAAAGAATTATGGAAAAATAACCGGGCAAAATTGCCCGGTTATTTTTATCCTATGCGATATCCACTTCGTCTGCCATTTTTGACATTTGCCGTTGTGCCATAACTAGTTCATAATACAGCCCCTTCCGGGCAATCAGTTCATCATGGGTGCCGACCTCCGCCACACTGCCCCGATCCAATACTACCAGCCGGGTAGCATTTCGCAGAGTAGACAGCCGGTGTGCAATTGCAATGGTGGTTCTTCCCCGGGTCAGCTTTTGCAGCGCATCCTGTATATCCTTTTCTGTTTCCGTATCAAGCGATGCGGTAGCCTCATCCAGAATAAGAATTTTCGGATTGTGCAGCAACGCCCGGGCAATCGCCACCCGCTGCCGCTCCCCGCCGGACAAGGTATGCCCCCGCTCGCCTACCAGCGTATTATATCCGTCCGGAAGCTTTACCGCAAAGGAATGTACACCAGCAAGCTTTGCGGCAGTGATCACTTCATCATAGGAGGCTTCCGGCTTGGAATAGCAAATATTCTGAAACAGCGTTCCTGTAAACAGAAAGGTTTCCTGAAGCACCGCACCGATCTGGCTGCGCAAAGACTGCTGGGCAATATCCCGCAAGTCGGTTCCGTCGATCCGAATCGCCCCCTCCTCCGGATCATACATGCGCATAATCAGGTTGATCAGCGTAGATTTTCCCACGCCGGAGCGGCCTACAATCCCGACCATTTCCCCCGACTTGATCTCTAAATTCACTTTCCGCAGCACATTTTTGGAATCTTCATATCCAAAGGAAACATTTTCTATCTGTATATTTCCTGTAATCGTCTTTTGTACCGCATCCTCTCTGTCCGCTACATCCTCCTTTTCATCCAAAACGTCGAATATCCGAACCACAGACGTCATGGTGCGTGCAAGGCGGCGGGGCATAAAGGAGAGCCAGCGCAATGGTCCGTATATCATGGCAACGTAAGCAGAAAACTGCTGCATAGCGCCAAGGGTCATTGTTCCGTCCAAAATCCGGTTGCCCACGTAATATAGCAGAAAAAATTCGCCCACGCCCATTAAAAAATTGGTTACCGGAGAAATTACAGCAAAATAGGTTTCGTTGGTGATCCGAACCGATGTTTCCCGCCGGTTGACCCTGTCATACCGCTCCACCTCTTTTTTCTCCATACCAAACGCCTTCACTACCCGGATTCCGTTAAAAATATCATACAGCGTTTCATACAGCCGATTGCCGCACCACCACTGTTTGTTATACCGGGGTCCAAGATACCGCCACATTAGCCGATGAGACAGCATGACAAGGGGGGTGGGAAGCAGAATCATTAGTGCCAGCCGCCAATCGTATACAAACAAAATAATACCAAGGCTGAGCAGGGTTAGCACCTGTTCAATCAGCCCGGCCACATCGCTGGTGAAAAATTCCTGAATCTGCGTTGCATCTTTTGTGACCCGGTTCATCAGCTCCCCCGCCGTCCGTTTGGACACCTTGGACAGAGACAGCGCCTCAATTTTAGAAAACAGCGTCTGCCGCAGGGTCACAATCAGCTTGGTACCTGCCCGCACCTGGGCAAAATTACGGGCAATTCCAAGAAGCCGCACGGCAAGGGTCACCAGCAAAATCATCAGCACCGCCAGCACGTACTGACCGGCGGCAGGCAGTCTGTCTGCTTTGATATACTCGTCGATCAGCACTCGGTTGAGATAGGGCAGCACCAGATTCAGTCCCGCAACAGCAATAAAAATCAGTACGGACAGACAAATATATCCTCTGCTGGATTTTGCTATTTCCCATAGACGCCGTAAATAGCCGCCCTTTTTGGTGCACTTGGGACAGATTTCTGAATCCGGCAGATACGGGCGATGACATTTCGGGCACAACGCCTTTTTATACTCCTTCCATTCTTCTGTAGGAACAGCCCCCTCCAAGAAGTGGTTCATCCGCTTGGCAGCCAGAGAAAATACTGCCGCCTGTTCCATTGTACCCCGACAAATCCGATAGTCGCCATCCTCCCGGCTGATTTCCAGCGCCGCACTACCCACGCCGATATCGCACCGAAATTCCCGAATTCCCTCCATGGGGATCCATTTTTCTTCTTTATCCATGATCCGCAAGCCATTTGTATAGATTTCCACCTGTCCTTGTACAGGTCTGTTATCCGAATCCAAATAAAACGGAATCCGGGTGATACATTGTTCCATAGCTGCCCCCCTTTACAGATACAGTTCGATCCTGCGCAGACTGCGGTGATCCAACTCCTTCAGGCTTTCAATTACGTACCGGTTGCCGTAATTGTCAAAAACAAATATTTTATCCTCTCCCACCCGCAGCAGACTGCGGAAGGTATCCTGCAAGGTAAATTGCAGTTTGCCTACATCGCTTTCCACATTCCAGAAGGAATATCCGTGTGCTTCCTTCAGAGACACGATTTTTGTAATCCGGGGGGTATAATACTTACGAGCCAGCTCGCCCCGCAGGATGTCCCCAGCCGCAGTATCAAAATCTGCAAGGGAGCGGATCAGACCGATTTCCTCCTGATCCTTATTTTGTACAGATATATATTCCTCCGGCAAATCAAACGGGAAAGAACGGTGCATCCAGATTCGGGTATGTTCTTCTGTCTTTTCTGTCCCGTCCTCCTGCCGGACCTTTATACGCACTCCAGGGAATCCGTTTTTCAAAAAGATTTCCGTATTATCCCCGCGCAGATACCGAACCTCCGCTATGTCTGCAAGGGTGCAGACAGACTGTATGCTTTCTTTTGTTTCCATAATAAACTCCTTATTCCTGAATCCCTGCATTTTTCAACGCTTCATACTGGAGCATATACAGCTTGTGATAAATCCCCTCTTTTTCCAGAAGCTGCGCATGGGTGCCTGCCTCCGACACCCTTCCGTGTTCAATTACCAAAAGGGTGTCCGCATCCCGCAGTGTGGACAGCCGGTGAGCAATCATGATCGTCGTTCTGCCCCGGGATAGTTTCTCCAACGCCATTTGAATCAGACGCTCTGTTTTCGTATCCATTGCTGAGGTAGCCTCGTCCAGAATGAGAATTTGCGGTGCCAGCAAAATTGCGCGGGCAATGGATATACGCTGCCGCTCCCCGCCGGACAAATCCTTATATCCCCAGCCAATCATGGTAGAATAGCCGTCCGGAAGCCGGATTATAAAATCATGGGCACCCGACGCCTTGGAGGAGGCGATCACTTCCTCCATCGTGGCATCCGGCACAGCGTACCGGATATTATCCAGAATACTTCCCTGAAACAGATAGGTTTCCTGAGAAACAATCGCGATATTCCTGCGCAATGTTTCAAAGGAAAGCTCCCGTACATCCACACCGTCGATGCGCACACACCCCCGGTCTGCATCGTAAAGTCGGATGATCAGATTGGCTATGGTAGACTTCCCCGCTCCCGTATGCCCTACAATACCGATTTTTTTCCCCGGTGCAATATCAAAGGACACATTATCAATGATTTTGCGGGTTTTATCATATCCGAATTCCACATTTTCAAAGGTTACCCGCCCCTGGACCCGGGCAAGGGTGCGGGCGTTCTCCGCTTCCCGCACCTCCGGCTCCGCATCCATGATTTCCATAAGGCGGAACATGGCGTTCATATTTTCAGAAATCTTATAATTGATATCCACGAAAAAGTTCAAAGGATTATACAGCAGGGTTGTGTAGGAAATGAAGGTAAGCAGCATACCGTAGGTCAGCCCACCCCCGGCGACCCGCCACCCGCCGATTCCAAGAATCAGAATAGAGCTTACGGAAAAGAGAAATGTCACCAGCGGGAACACGGTTCCGTTATATAAAGATACATTTTGACTGGCGCGGGCAAATGCTTTATTTCTCTGATCAAACCGGTCGATCTCTATATTTTCCTTGGAAAAGGCTTTTACCACACGAATTCCACCTAGTGCATCGGACAGCATTCCGTTCATCCGTCTGGAACCGGAATACCGTTTGGCATGCAGCTTGCGCATGCGCTTATGGAGACGTACAATTGCAAAAACACATACTGGGCAGAATATGAGCGCCAGCAGCGCCAGCTTCCAATCTATCACAAACAAAATCACCGTCACCGCCACCGTCTGGATCCCATTGATCACTAAATACGGGAATCCCTCCACGAAAAACCAATAGATATTGTCTGCATCCCAGAACACCTGATTCATAAGGGATCCTGTCTGCCGCTTGGAAAAAAAGCCGACAGACAGCCGCTCAATGGAATGAAAAATAACATTTTTCAGATCATAGGTCACCTTCGGCACGATCCTTGCAGTGAGTACCTCATTGACCATATTGATCAGCAGTGCCAGCAACCGGGTAGATACAATCAGAAAGATCACCAGCGCCACCTGACCGTAAAACGCCCCGCCCACAGTGAGCACCTGATCATAGAAAAATCCGGAGCTTATGTACGGCGTCAGCACGCCAAGCAGGGTTGTAAGCGTCATTGCGGCAAGCACAGTCAGCACCTGCCACTTATATTTCATCATAAAGGTTCCCATTCTGCGGATAACACGCATCCGGTTCATACAGGCAGGACACAGCTTTCTGCTCTGATCCGGGTACAG
This sequence comes from uncultured Clostridia bacterium, assembly GCA_947652805.1. GTDB lineage: Bacteria > Bacillota > Clostridia > Oscillospirales > CAG-272 > Avispirillum. The sequence continues at coordinate 6,533 of CANTEM010000052.1, forward strand.
TCTGCCGCACTTAGGGCAGTATCGGTCATCTTCTTTTTTCTCAGGAGGTTGAAATTCCCCTTTTTCTTTATATTCGTTCAGGCATGTGCAAAGCTGTATCATCTCTTCCATTTTGTGGCAGGACAAATGGGTGATCAATATGTATGCCTGCGCCCCTTCATCAAAGGCTGTGAGAATACAGCCGGAAATCTGCTGCTCCACGCGAAAATCCCGTAAAGTCTCCAGGAGGTATTCGTCAAAGGACAGTTGTCCGAATTTCACCTCCAACCGACGACGATCCATACGCCCCACATGTTCTTTCGGAAGAATCCGCTGGATTCCGCCGATCAAGGTCAGGGTATCCTTTGTTACAAAAATCCAGTTATCGCAATTTGTGCCGTCTTTGTTTCTGTCGGCATATGCGGCAAGCAGCGCATTCTCCGCTGTAATGCCCCGTTTTGCCGCGGCTTCATATACGCCTGCCGGAATCTGTTCTATTTCTGTCATAATAATTCACCTGCCTTCTTTTGCTTTGTGCGCAGCGCAAAGCGCGCGTGAAAAGCTTTCTTCCGCCTTCTTTGGTCTAACCGTCGAAACTTGTCGCCTCTTTCTGTAAAAAGAAAACCCTTGTACAAAAGCTGTCTGGGCAAACTTGCCCTGCGGCATTTTTCATACAAAGGGTTTATTCCGTCATCTAATCAAAATGCAGAATTTATCTGCTTTTGAGTTCCTCGGGCTTCGGACAGTCCTCCAGAGGGATGTCGATTGCGCCAGGGAATGTGAAGCCGTTTTTCTTAAAAGTTTCATAATCAAAGTTGTCCAGCTCATCATAAGCCAGCTTATGGAACTCGTAGAAATTGGGCCACCATTCATAGCCGTCACCCAAGTTGTGATACAGGAAAGCCTCTGCAATTTCAATACCCATTGCAGGAGCAACATATGCTCCGCCCATAGAAATTACGTTGCAGTTGTTACCGGTAATGCAGCGCAGAGCAGCGGGAACGCTTTCCACAACTGCCGCATGTACATGGGGACACTTGCTTGCTGCAATGTGAATACCCATACCGGTACCGCAGAACAGCATTGCACGCTCAAATTCACCTTCGGCAATCTTCGCGCCCACACGCAAACCGATTCTGTGGAACATCTCCGGATTCTTCTCATCCACTGCAGTGTAATCCTTGATCTCAAGGCGAAGCCTT
>CANTEM010000053.1 GCA_947652805.1 uncultured Clostridia bacterium
AAGTGTGAGAAGCTGAAAAACGCTGCACAAAACGGAGCCCAGATAGGTTATAAAAACGAATGGTCTGACCCGAAGGTTCTTGCCCTAAGCAACAATGAGCGTCGTTCTATGCTGATTGACGTACTTAAGGAGTGCCGTAGCCTTGAGTTGGAAATAGCCGCATGTATGAAAGACTACTTGGATAGTACTGAAACTAAATAATCTGCGACCATATAATTTAATATAAATAAACAGGCTGTCGTTCAAATACGGCAGCCTGTTTATTTATTTCAAAAAGTTTCCTTTTACCGCGCAAACAAAAAGTAAAACAGGATATACTAAAAATGCAAACAAAAGAAAGGAAGTGTAAACAATGTCCGTTGTAAACGTAGATAAAAATAACTTTGATTCTGTCCAAAACAGCGCTCAGCTTATTTTGCTGGATTTTTATGCAGATTGGTGCGGACCGTGCCGCATGGTATCTCCCATAGTGGATGAAATCGCAGAGGAAAATCCCCAGATTCTTGTGGGTAAAATCAATGTGGACAACGAACCGGAGCTATCCGGAAAATTTGGTGTAGCAAGCATCCCTACGCTGGTTGTGATGCGACATGGCGAAGTAGTTCAGCAGTCTGCCGGAGCAAAAACAAAACAGCAGATCCTTGCGATGCTGAAGGAATGATGTGGCAGAGAAACGATGCAGCATGCTTATGATATGATCATCATCGGCGGGGGACCTGCCGGTTATACCGCAGCCCTGTATGCAGCCCGTGCCGGGCTGGATACCCTTACCGTGGAACGGCTGTCCCCGGGCGGGCAGATGGCGCTTACCGGGGACATTGATAATTATCCGGGCTTTGACGCGGGCATAGACGGATTGACCCTTGGTATGCAAATGCAAAAGGGTGCAGAACGGTTCGGTGGGAAAACGAAATATGCAGAAGTTACAGGGGTGGATTTTTCTGAAAGAACCAAAAAAATTGAAACAACAAACGGGATCCTCCAGGGAAAAACTGTTGTGATTGCTGCCGGCGCAAATCCCCGGCGGCTGGGACTGCCAATGGAAGAAGAACTGACAGGTATGGGCGTGCATTATTGCTCCCATTGCGACGGCAGATTTTATAAGGATAAAACCGTTCTTGTTGTGGGCGGGGGCAATTCCGCGGCGGCGGACGCGCTATATCTGTCCCACCTTGCCGCCAAGGTATATATCGTCCACCGCAGAGACAGTCTCCGGGCTGAGCGGATTTATCATGCGCCGTTAATGGAGGCACAAAATGTAGCATTTATATGGAACAGCACGGTAGTCGCGTTTCTTGCAGGCGAACGGATTACCGGCGCGAAGATCCAGAACGTGCAAACTAAGGAGCGCGCGGAGATCCCATGCGACGGTATTTTTATCAGTATCGGCAGAGAACCGGCAACGGGGTTCTTAAATGGAAGCGTTACACTGGATTCAGCCGGCTATGTGGTTGCCGATGAAAGCACCAAAACGAATATAGAAGGTGTTTTTGCTGTGGGAGATATCCGCACAAAAGTCCTGCGGCAAATCGTGACTGCCGTTTCCGATGGCGCTGTTTGCGTGCATTATGCCCAAGAATATCTTGCAAAAACAGAATGATTTCATGTGCCTTTTGGCTTGTAATTTTGTCCCTTGACGCGTATAATTGTTTAGGAAAATGACAGAAAATGACAAGAAGAAGGATTTGGACATTGAAAACATATTGGCAGGATTTGAAAAAGGAATTTACAGGGTATAACAGCGCAAGGCTCATGAAAGACCTAATGGCCGGACTGACAGTTGCCGCAGTGGCGCTCCCGCTGGCGTTGGCATTCGGTGTGAGCAGCGGGGCAACGGCAGCGGCGGGACTCATTACCGCCATCGTCAGCGGATTTGTGATCAGCCTTTTAGGCGGGGCATTTTATCAGATTTCCGGCCCCACCGGGGCAATGGCGGCGATTTTGATCTCCATTATCGCCCAGTACGGTATGTCCGGCGTGTTCACTGCTACCGTTATGGCGGGCATTTTGCTGGTGCTGGCAGGGGTTCTGCATCTGGGGCGGCTGACCGCGTTTATTCCCATGCCGGTGATTGCAGGATTCACCTCCGGTATTTCTGTGATCATCGCCCTGGGACAGTTGGATAATCTGTTCGGCGTCACCTCTACAGGCAGCTCTGCGGTAGCAAAGTTTGCAAGTTATTTCACAGGCGGATTTTCTCCCGACTGGATTTCTCTTGCAATCGGCGGTCTTGTGATTTTATTTATTGCCCTTTATCCGAAAAAATGGAACGCCGTTGTTCCCGCGTCCCTTGTGGCGATTATTCTTTCTACCGGAGCTGTTATGGCGCTGCATCTGAAGGTGGGAACTGTCGGTGCGATTCCCTCGTCCCTCATGCTGGAGGATCGGTTTTCCTTTGCAGGCTTTGATTTGTCCAGCATCAGGGGACTCCTTGCCCCGGCAGTCAGTATTGCGGCGCTGGGCATGGTGGAAAGTCTGCTGTGCGGCGCAAGTGCCGGACGGATGACAGGCGTACATTTGAATAACAATCAGGAGCTGATCGCCCAGGGTGTGGGCAATATCCTATCGCCTCTGCTGGGAGGAATCCCTGCAACTGCAGCCATTGCCCGTACAAGCGTGGCAATCAAATCCGGTGCCCAGACAAGACTGACGGGAATGTTCCATTCCCTGTTCCTGCTGGTCTCCATGCTCGCCCTTGGCCCGATTATGTCAAAGATTCCTTTGTCCGCCCTGGCAGGGGTGCTCCTTGTTACCGCGTGGCGGATGAACGAATGGGATACGATCCGGTATATTTTTTCACGAAAATTCAAAGGCGCCATGCTCAAGTTTCTTGCAACCATGGCGGCAACCATTCTGTTTGATTTGACCGTGGCGATTCTGATTGGCGTGGTGATTGCGCTGCTGTTGTTGGTGTCCCGGCTGTCCAAGCTGGAGGTTCACTACGATCAGGTGGATCCCGGTCGTTTGAAAAATCGAAAAGCACCTCTGGATCCTGTTTATGATCATGCAGAGGTGGTGTACATAACCGGCGCAGTGATTTTTGCAAATACCCAAAGCATTACCGATATGGCGGAGCATTTGACGGACAAATCTGCGGTGCTGTTTTCCATGCGGGGTGCGTCCTATATGGATATTTCCGGCGCGCAGGTGTTTCTGGAGCTTTTGCAGGAACTGCGGGCAAAGGAGATTCCCGTTTATATCTGCGGCGTGTCTGAAAGTGTAAAAGAAATGATGGAGCGCAGTGGAATCGTGAGCTGCATCGGCGAGGACAATTTTTACTGGAGCGTGGAGCGGGCGCTGAATCAATAAAAAGGCTCCTATGTACTTACTGCACAAATAAAAAGCCTCCCTTGTGTTGGAGCTGCGTAGCAGATCCTAGGGAAGGTGGCACACCCAAGCGTAGCGGTTGTGACGGAGGGATTGTTTGCACAGACTGTTGATTTGCAGATTATCTAAAATGATAGTGAGACAATCCCCCAGCCTCCGCTCCGCGGAGTCAGCCCCCTTTGCACAAGGGGGCCTTTTTGTTTGCGCTATTTTATTTAAAAAATGAAATCAGCCCTGTTCTGCGATTGCTTCCGCTGCGGGTACAGCTTCCACTGTCTCTGTTTGTGCTTTTCGTGCATGGTATTTCTTCATCATCCGCTTTTTCACAATCATAAAGCAGACAACTTGTGCAGCAAAGCTGATGAACCAGGAAACGGGATAGGATACATACAGGGAAGCAAGGGAATGATAAGAGGGAAAAATCAGCAGTACCCAAAGAATTCTCGTTCCGCAGATACCAATAATCGAGATCAGTGTTGGTGCGAGAGAGGATCCCATACCCCGGAGAACGCCGGTCATGACGTCTGTTCCGGCGCACAGGCAGTATGTGGAACAAATGATCATAAGCCGCTGGATTCCATAGGCTACCGCTTCCTCTGAGCTGGGTATGTATATGTGCAGAAGAGGTTCCCGCGCCAGCAGAAATACGCCGCCCATGACAATACTGATCGCTGCTGCCATAGAGAGGGCAGTCCGCATGATTTTGCCTGCCCGCTTATATTTGCCCGCACCGATATTCTGTCCGGTAAAGGAAACAGAGGACTGGTGGAACGCGTTAACAGACAGATACATAAAGCCTTCCAGATTGGCGGCAGCGGTGTTTCCGTTCATAGCGATAGAACCAAAGGAGTTAATCGAGGACTGAAGCACTACATTGGATATGGAAAATACGGTGCCCTGCAATCCGGCGGGCAGTCCAATGCTGACAATTTTCGCAAGCTTTTCCGGATAAATTTTCAGCTTTTTCCAGGAGAACTGATACCATTCATGGCTGCGCATCATATGTACGAGAATCAAAACAGCAGAAACAATCTGGGATATAACCGTTGCAATTGCAACACCGGCCACGTCCAAACGGAGTAAAATAACAAAGATCAGATTCAAAATAATGTTGACAACCCCTGAAATTGTCAGAAAGTAAAGGGGGCGTTTGGTATCGCCGGCACTGCGCATTATGGATGCACCAAAGTTGTAGATCATCATTGCAGGCATACCGAGAAAATAGATTTTCATATAGGAGGATGCCTGATCCATTACATCATCGGGGGTTCCCATAAGACGGAGCGCAGGAGTAGCTACAACGACTCCGATCACTGTAACAAGCACGCCGGTAACTGCGGCGGCAAGGATAGAGGTGTGCACAACCTGCTGCACGCCCTTGCGGTCGCCTGCACCGTAGCAGTGTGCTGCAATAACGCTGGATCCTACGGAGAGACCCATAAATAAGTTGACAATCAGTGTGATCAGCGCGCTGGTAGAACCAACGGCGCCCAGTGCCGTTTCACTGCCGTAATGACCGACTACTACTGTATCGGCGGCGTTAAACAGAAGCTGGAGCACGCCGGAAAGCATAATCGGGATGGAAAAAAGAATCAGACCCCGTCCAATGGGGCCGTTTACCATATCAATGGTTTTGCTTTGTTTTGCCATTTGATTTCCTCACAGGATAAATAAGATGCTGTTTAGAAGCCCGCAAGAAAGCTCCGCAGATGTTTTCTGCGGAGCTTTCTATACGTGCACGCAAACATTTCATAATAATATATTATACTATGAAACGCCTTGCAGCGTCAATAGATTTGCGAATTTTATGGGTTTGTTTTTAATATTTCCCACGCGTCGCTCTTAAAGCCGACAAGAACGGCGTCGCCGTCTATCAGAATCGGGCGCTTCACCAGCATGCCGTCTGTGGCCAAAAGCCGAAGCTGTTCTTCTTCCGTCATGGTGGGGAGCCGATCCTTTAGCCCCATAGATTTATATAAAAGTCCGCTTGTGTTAAAGAATCGGCGCAAGGGCAGTCCGCTTTTTGCGTGCCATTCCCGGAGTTCCTCCAAGGTGGGCGGATGTTCTTTAATGTGCCGATCCGTATATTGGAATTCTGCTTCATCCAGCCACTGCTTTGCACGCTGGCAGGTGGTGCATTTCGGATAGTGTAAAAACAGCATAGGTGTTCTCCTTGTGTGTATTGAACTTTATAAGGCTCCCCCAGCTGGAGCTGCGAAAGGCTCCCATGTGAGGATCCACTACGTGGCTCCATAGGGAGCTGTCGCAAAGCGACTGAGGGATTGTCTACCTATCATTTTGGATAATCTATAAATCGGAAGCCTGTGCAAACAATCCCTCCGTCTCGCCTACGGCGATCCACCTCCCTATGGAGCCACGTAGTGGATCCTCACATGGGAGGCTTGGGTACGGTGAGATCGGATACGCCGTTCCCCTGTTGAGATGAGTTTTTTATTTTAATATATCTGCAAATATTTCCTTCTGGATTTCAAATTCCGGTGTGCCCATATATCCGGGCGCTACCGTATACTTGTCAAATACCAGTACCAGATTCCCAGCGTCATTGAAATAAAAATGCTGATCCGGCGCAACTGCTTCAAAGTTCCACGCTTCGATTTCATTGTCTACCCAATAGGTACATGTCTGATCTGCTTCCATTTGCGCCTGCATCTGCCGACAGATTTCTTCACTGATCCGCTTTGTATATGTTTCGTCCGTAAATAAATCTGCCAGTGTGCATAAGTCGCCGGTTTCCTTGTTCAAGGTGTAAAATTTATAATACTGCATGCTGCTGCCTGCGCCTTCATATAAACTGAGCCGCAGGGTGAACCATTTATCGGTATCTGTCATAACATCATAGTCGATTTGCAGGGACTCGTGCCAGTCTGCACCGCCGTTTAAATCATCAATGTATCTTTGTATCAGCCGATTCGTAATATCCTGAATTTCCTGATTGATGCTTTGGAGCACACCGTTCGTGAAGCGATCGCCTCCTTCTAAAACAGGCACATTTGCTTCAATATCAATTTTGTCGTTTCCTGCCGTGTAGTTGCGGAAGGTTACCGCCCGCACCATAGCGCCAAGAACAGGGATGTCTTCCATGGCATGGGAGATTCCGGCGCTGATATTGGGCAGTGCCACAAATACAGCCACTGCCGCAGCGGCAGCGGCAAGCACCTTGCAGACCTTTTTGATTTTGGTTCCTTTTTTATGGGGGGGGGTATCGGGCAAAGCTGTCAGCGTTTGCCGGAGCGCGCCGGCAACAGTCTCCGGAATGGGATCGGGGGCTTTTTCAGAGGCATTTTTCAATACCGTATGTAGGGTCAGGTCAAGCTTGTCCATTTTCCTGTACCTCCTCACTGAGCAATTTTTTCAGCTTTTGTCTGGCCCGCAGCAGACGGACCTTTACGGCTGAGACAGTCATATCCATGATTCGGCTGACGTCCCGGATATCCATTTCTTCAAAATAGTATAAAAGCAGGATCATGCGGGATTTTTCGTCCAGCTGCCGGATCCCGTCTTGCAGCCACATACTGTCCAGGGCTGATTCGCTGTCGTTTTGGCTTCCGAGCATGAAGTCAGCAGAGTCATCCAGATAAATAACAGATGCCCGGCTGCGTTTTTTGCAGGCGTCCCGGGCGCAGTTTACCAGAATCTGCATGATCCATGGGCGAAACCTTTCCGGATCCCGTAGAGAATCCAGATTGGAATATGCCCGCAGTAAGGCGTCCTGCAAAACGTCTTTGGCGTCTTCTTCATTTCGCAGCATATTGAAAGCGATCCGGTACATGCGATCCTGGTATTCCATCACACCGCTAATGAACCATTCCTTGTCTTTGATGGGAATAATGGGCACGTGCAGGCTCCTTTCTTTGCAGCGATTACATTATTCGCAGGTTTTCTCATACAGCCAGTCTGCCCAAACAGCGTACCAACTGCCGATCAAATGAAAATCATCATGTGCATACTGGGGATCGAGATTGCCTGCTCCATCTCCGAACAGAGGATTCACGTCGATGTAAATTCGTTTTACACCGTCGGCAAAGGCTGCCATATGCTCGTTCAGATATCGCATATTGTTATTGTTGTACACGTTATCCTGGTCGGAGCGGCTTTTCTGGATCATTAGGTTCGCTTGAATATAGATTGTTGCGCCGGGCTGACAGGTTTGAATGGTGTCCAGCGCTTTTCCGTAAAAGTTGGTTCTGTGCCTTTTTTGCTCGG
>CANTEM010000054.1 GCA_947652805.1 uncultured Clostridia bacterium
TTGGATGGTATCTGTCAGGGAAAGCATTGCGCAGAATCCGTCTGTTGGAGGAGTGATCCAGATAATAGTCGTTATCTGAACCAAGGAGAATAGGATAGTTGATTCTCGTTCCCTCAACATAAATCCATCCGAACACATCATCGTTGATTTCCCGCAGGGAGGTCAGACTGGCACGCATCTGCTCCAGTTGCTGATCGTATCCAGAAGCGCCGCCCTTGTTTCCATCTCCCCTTCCGGAATTGATTCTGTCAAAGAGGGATTGGAGCGCCGCATCACCGGAAAAGCAAGTGAGCGTGTTATTCCAGGGAAACGCCCCGGAAGCGTTCGTCTGCCCGGGGATGAAGGGAGTGAACTCTTCCAAAACATCATCGTAAATATGACCGCCTTCTATTTTGCCCCATATATTATGCCCCAACATTACGAGACTGACTACAAGAACAGACCCAAATACAAACAGCAGGGCAAGCTGTATAAAATTCGCCGCTTTGCTTCTTTTCCCGGGAGCGGCCTTCTGTCCGCCGTCCGGTACAGTATCTTTTTTCGCCATAAGTTCCTCCGCAGTGAGCGCTTCTACCGACTGGGTGAAATCTTCAAATGTAAAATCCTTATCATAGGGGATTGCCACATCCGGCGCCGGAAGCATGCCGGGATCCTCTGCTGTATGCGCATCCGGGACGGGTGCGGGCACAGGTTCCTGTACTTGTTCCTGCTCCGATTCCAATGGAGCAGCGTCGGGGATCGTCGGTTTTTCTTTTTTCTTTGCAGATTTTTTCTTTTTAGACATAACTGCTCCTTTCATTATATATAAAAGTAAAGTACGACAGTTTGATTATACCTGCTGCACAGGGGAATTACAATAAGAAATATGTAAACAATCACGAAATTTTATTCTTTCTTTCAAAAATTCATTGCAAAAACAGGCGCGTTCATGTACAATATTACAATGATGACAGATACTGGATTATATCCGGACAAAAGATTACCCGCCGCGCCCTCGCGATGCGGGCTTGTTTTGCGTGCACTGCAAAGAAGGGATATTATAACAATGGCTGATATATTTGAATTGTTCAAACAGATTTCCAAGGATAAAAAGGAGACGGCTGGACCGCCTACCCATTTGATTGTGGGGCTGGGAAACCCCGGTGAGGAATACGCCCTCACCCGGCACAACGCCGGATTTATTGCAGCGGATTTTATCGCAAAGCGTCTCGGTACGGAGTGCAGCCGCGTCCGGTTTCATGCAATGACCGGAACCGCACAGTTGGAGGAACACCGGGTGCTGCTTATGAAACCCCAAACCTTTATGAACCGCTCCGGCGAGGCGGTGCGGGATGCGGCTTCCTTCTATAAAATTCCCCCGCAGAATATTATTGTTCTTGTAGATGATATTTACCTCCCACCGGGACGGATGCGGATTCGCGCCGGCGGAACAGACGGCGGGCATAACGGACTAAAAGATATCATATACCACCTGGGAGACGATCGGTTCCCCAGAATCCGGATCGGCGTTGGAGAAAAAAAGCAGGGAGATCTGGTAGATTGGGTGCTGGGAAAATTTTCAAAAGAGGATCTGGATTTGATGACCCCTTGCTTTGCTGCGTGCTGCGATGCAGCCGCCCTGATTATGAACGGAAAAACAGAAGAGGCAATGGGGCGTTTCAACGGTATGAAGCCTGCCCCTGTAAATGATAAAAAGAATATATCGGAGCCGGATAATCATGAATAATCAAACCTTACTGCTTTCCGCCATTCGCTCCTGCCGGGAATATACGGCGCTGACGGACGCCCTTGTTGTGTCCCGCCGCCGGGCGGTACGCCGTCCGGTATGCGTAAACGGACTGTGCGAGGGGGCGCAGCCCCTGTTTCTTTCCGCACTAACCGGAGACGAGACGGCGTCAGACCGCAGAGTGCTGCTGCTCTATTCCAGCGACCGTGCCGCCGCCGATGAAGCAATGCGCCTGTCCGAGCAGGGTATCCCCGCATATCACTTTCCCGTGCGGGACTATCAGTTTCATAACTCCACCGCCTCCCGGGACTTTGAGAGAGGGCGGCTTCTTGTGCTGTCTGCACTGCTCTTTTCTGAAGCACCCTTCGTAGTCTGCGCCACTGTGGAAGCAGTGCTCCAGACAACCGTGCCGCCGGAGGATCTGATTCATCTGACCTATACAGTAGACCCCGAGCGCCCTCTGGATACGGAGCGGCTGGCAGAAATACTGGTAAACGGCGGATATACTCGGGTGGAATTGGTGGAAGGACCGGGACAGTTTGCCATGCGCGGCGGGATCATTGACGTATATCCCCCCGCAGAAGCGCCTGTGCGGATCGAACTGTTCGGAGATGAAATTGACCGTATGGGCAATTTTGATCCGGCGACCCAGCGGTTCACCGAAGCAATTTATGGACCTCTCCGCATTCCCCCCGCAGGAGAAATTCTGCCCAGCGGGGAGAGTCGGGAGCTGATCCGCGCTGCCTGTGAAAAGCAGCTGAAAAAGGTACAGGGCACAGATAATGCCCGGGCAGCGGATATACTGAAAACGGAAATCGCAGTCCTGGATAACGGCGGATCCATCGGATTTGCAGACAAATACCTCCCACTGATCTATCCGGAAGCCTCCTGCTTTTTGGATTATTATGACGGGCTTGCCATACTGTGCGACGCCGGCGCAGTGCAGCAGCAGGCACAGGCAGCGGAAATGCTTACCATGCAGACCCTGGAAGAGCTGATCGGCGCGGGAGAGCTCCATAAAACCGTGCGGGGAACCTATATTCATCCCTGGGCACGGATGGAAAAAGCACTGGAGGTACTGCCCAGTGTGCTGATCGACCCCTTTGCCCGCACCCATGCAGGACTGTCCCCTGCCGCCGAATTCCATTTTGAAACCAGACACATCCCGGCGTACGCCGGAAATACTGCTCTGCTGGAGGAGGATCTGGCGCAGTTTGCCGGTGGCAAATACCGGACGGCGATTCTCTGCGCCAACGAAGCGGAAGCTGGAAATATTTCAGATATGCTGACAGAGGCAGGGTACACAGCCGCCGTCTGCAATACGGATCTGGATTTTTATAGTGCGGACAACGCCCGCCAGCCTGTAGCAATTTTATACGGAGACGGGGGCGCAGGCTTTGAGCTTACCGGAGAGCGGTTTGCATTTCTGAACTATTCCGGTATGCCGGGTGTCGCTGCGGGTAGACGCAAACGTAAAAAAGCTGCTGCGAAAAAGAACCGGGAAGCGATTCTCTCATACAGCGATCTTACCCAGGGGGATTATGTAGTCCACGAGGCATACGGGATCGGACTGTTTGAAGGGATTGAAAATCTTACCGTAGACGGTATGTCCCGGGACTATGTAAAAATCAAATATGCAGGAACAGATCAGCTATTCCTGCCGGTGGATCAGTTGGATCTATTATCGAAATATATCGGCGCTGCCGCCGAGGGCGGCGGGGTACGCCTTTCTAAAATGGGCGGATCCGACTGGACCCGGGCGAAAAGCCGCGCCAGCGCATCCGCCAAAGAAATGGCGAAGGAACTGATAGAACTGTATGCACGCCGGCGGCGTGCCAAAGGCATTGCCTTCCCACCTGAGGACGATATGGGCAGGCAGTTTGCTGCCGCGTTCCCTTATGAGGAAACGGACAGTCAGCTCACCGCCATTGCAGATGTAAAACGGGATATGGAAGCGGATTATCCCATGGATCGTATTATATGCGGAGACGTAGGATACGGAAAAACAGAGGTTGCACTGCGCGCCGCCTTCAAGGCTGTGTCCGGCGGATGTCAGGTTGCAATTCTTGTACCCACTACCATTCTGGCATACCAGCATTATCAAACGGCACTCAGCCGGTTCCGGGGGTTCCCTGTTACAGTAGATATGCTGTCCCGATTCCGGAGCAAGGCACAGCAGACCGCGTCCCTGCGGCGGCTCCGCCGGGGGGAAACGGATATTGTGATCGGCACCCACCGCTTGATTTCAGAAGATATCACCTTCAAAAATCTGGGCCTTGTGATCGTAGACGAGGAACAGCGGTTCGGTGTTGCCCAAAAGGAAAAGCTGAAGGAAGCTGCAATCGGTGCGGATATGCTCACCCTCACTGCCACGCCGATTCCCCGGACGCTGAACATGGCAATGGGCGGTATTTTAGATATGAGCGTTCTGGATGATGTGCCGGGCATGCGTTCCCCTGTGCAGACCTATGTTATGGAGCATGAGGACGGAATTTTATACGAGGCGATCCGGCGGGAGCTGCGCCGGGGAGGGCAGGTATTTTATCTGAACAACAATGTGGAATATTTATATACCATTGCAGGCAAGCTGGGACGGGCAATTCCCGAGGCGCGTTGCGCTGTGGCTCACGGACGGATGGATCGGGACGAGCTGGAAGAGGTATGGGAAGGGCTGGTAGAAGGAGAGATTGACGTACTGATCTGCACCACGATTATTGAAACAGGCGTGGACATTCCCAATGCAAACACACTGATCATCGAAAACGCGGATCGGTTCGGTTTGTCTCAGCTGCATCAGATTCGGGGACGGGTCGGGCGGTCCAACCGCCGGGCATACGCCTACTTTACTTATCCGAAAATGAAGCAGCTTTCGGAAATCGCAGACAAGCGGCTTCAGGCGATCCGGGAATATGCAGCGTTCGGCGCAGGTTTCAAAATCGCCCTGCGGGATCTGGAAATCCGCGGTGCGGGAAATCTTCTGGGAGAACAGCAGCACGGACATATGGAAGCGGTTGGGTATGATATGTACATCAAGCTGCTGGAAGAAGCCGTGCTGGAGGAAAAAGGTGAGGAAAAGAAGGTCCGTGCGGAATGTGCGGTCAGCGTGCGGGCGGACGCATACCTGCCGAAAAGCTATATCCGGGATCAGGCGCAGCGGATGGAAATGTACCGTAAGATTGCCCGCATCCAGTGCGAGGAGGATTTCTCCGATATGATTGACGAGCTGTGCGACCGGTTCGGCGATCCGCCCCGCAGCGCCATGATGCTGTGCCGTATCGCCCTTTTGCGGGGGCTTGGGGTACAGGCAGGCATGGAAAAAATCGAGGAGCGGGACAGAGAACTGATGCTATGTTCCAAAACGCCGGATCTTACAGCGGTGCAGCAGCTTTCCGGCAAGTATCCGGGGGCGATCCGCATGACCATCGGCGCTGTGCCGGTGATTACGGTAAAGAAGCCCCGGGGCGTGCAGACAGTGGACTTTCTCTGCGATTTGTTAACGGAATATATACAGTTTCTTCCCACAGAAGCAAAGGAATAACGTATCCGGCATGATACAATGAACGAAAGGGCAAGCCTAACCAAAGAAAGGATGTTGAAATGAACATGAGACACAGAACCGCTGCCGCGCTGCTGGGATTGCTTCTTTTGCTGTCCGTATGTTTGCAGGGCTGCGGCACCGATTCCAGCAAGGCGGTGCTGACACTGGGAGACATTACAATCAGTGAAAACGTTTATCATTACTGGGCAAGTACCTATAAGGGAGATTTTCTTTACCGGTATGAAGATGTGAAAAACACGGAAGATTTCTGGAAAAGCGAGCTGATTGACGGAATGAGTGCGGCTGAATATTTTGACGCGGTCATTCTGGAAAACATTCAGTACACCATGGTATGTATGCAGCTGTTTGATGAATACGGACTGATGATTCCCGCATCAGAGAAAGAAAGCATGCAGGATCTGATCGCGGACTATCTGGAGGAATATGCTCAGGGAAACCGGAATCTGTTCAATCAGGTACTGGGAGAATACGGCGTCAATGCAAAGCTCTTGGAAAAGATATATATTGACGATGCAAAGGTCTCCAAGGTATATGAATATTTGTATGGGGAAGAAGGGAAAACCCCTTTGGATACGGAGCAGCTGGAGGCATATTATCAGGACAACTACGTGCATTTTCAAATGATTTTCATTAACAATAAGTATCGAAGCAAAACGGACAGCAACGGAAACTATATCACGGACGACAGCGGATTGCTTCTTACAGAAGAACTGGATGAAGAGACGAAAGCCCAGCGGGACGAGGCAATACAAAAAGTGCAGGAGGGACTTGCAAACGGGGAGGCATTTGCCGATTTATATGAAACATATTCCGAATTAAAAGCTTACAAAAACGGATACTATTTCAGCACAGGGACTACCTACAATGACAAAATCTATTATGATCTGATCCAAAAGGCGCGGACGATGGAACCGGAGGAAACTGCCACTGTGGAGGGCGACTACGGAACGTGTATTATCCAGAAGCTGGAACTGGACGAGGGTGCCTGGGAGAACAAGGAAAACGGAGATTTCTTTGCCAATTATGAAGATACTGTCGGAGACACCGTTTTCCGGGAATTTCTCCGAGGATATTTTGACGATATAACGGTTGATACAGAAGCGATCGGGGCATATTCGATTGCAGCAGTCACGCCGAATTATACGTTCTGATAAGAGCGGAAAGTCTCCCTTGTGCTGGAGCCGCGTAGCGGATCCTTGGGGGCTCCCGCGCAGCGGGTGGGGGATTGTTACCTATCATTTTGGATAATCTGCAAATCGGCAGTTTTACAATCCCTCAGTCACGGCTTCGCCGTGCCACTCTCCCAGGAGTTCGCGAAGCGAATCTCCAGCACAAGGGAGGCTTTTTTATATTTGCTGCTATATGCAAAAAAGAGGGGCGCATGCCCCTCTTTTAATAAAACACAGCCACTGCGGGATCCGGCTCTGTCGCCGGCTCTACCTTCTGCGCCAGCAGCACCGGTCCTTCCCCGGAATAAACCTTATGGTTCTTCACCTGAATTTCACCAGTCACTGTAACCCAATCGTAGCTTTTATAATCATCGCTTCTGCCCCATTTGCAGATCATCGCGCTGAACTGTATGTCCTCCGCACAGCAGGTCATCACATGCCGGCCGGTAAACATCCAGCCTGTACCCAGGCTTTTTTCTTTTGCCACCATTGCCTTGAACTGTACGGTTTTACCGTGATAGGACGGCAGATTCTCACACAGATCCCGGTAAAACAGCGCATAGTCCTTGTCCTCAATCACAATAATTGGCGCTTCTATGTCAAAGGGCAGGGGATCCTCGATATCATCACAGATCGTCTCCCCGTTAACATTTTCATATATGATCGCCGCCATGCGGGAAAGTCCCCGCACCGCCTTGTGCAGGTCCATGTAATCTGCGCCAACCGGCAACCGGTTGAAAATGATCATATCTGCACTTTGGATTTTATCCACAACCAGACTGCGCATATTCTGATTGTACATGGGAAATGTAGCAGAGTCAAAAAACAGTATCTGCTGTCCGATGATCCAGTGCTCCGGTGCTGCGTTATATAATGCAGATAACTGCCACATACCGTTGTATTCTACAAGGATTTTGGTTGCGTTGTGTCTTTTCTGCAATATAATCAGAGTGTCCGGCGAAAGCTGTTCTGCACTGGAGATT
>CANTEM010000055.1 GCA_947652805.1 uncultured Clostridia bacterium
TTAAACGATATATATGCAGTTACAAAGTCGCCGGCAACCGTTTCATGAATGGCTGAACTCATAAGCGCATTTTCCGACGGGAGATGCAGCGTTCCCGTATAACCGCAAAGTTTGCACGTGTAGGTATACAGACAACTGCCCTCTCCGTCCAGTCCGGTATAAACCAGATCGCAGGTCTCGGTATACTCATGTTCCATATCATATATAGCATACAGTACCGCGCTGCCGCCTGTGTACAGGTCTCCCGGATGATATAAAACTGCACCGTCTGCCTCAGTCGCCCATCCGAGAAATGGATAGCAGCCGCCGTCCGGCACCGTGTTCGGAATGGTTACAGTTTCTCCTTCTCTGAATTTCAGATTCTCAGGTCCACCGCTTCCGATGCCGCTCTCAAACGTCAGTCCGTAGAAAGGATCCGTATAGCGGGCATATAATGTAATCTTACCGGCAAAATCGGATACTGTGTCTGCTGTGACCTGCATACCGGATTCTGTAAACCAACCCACGAACTCCATATCGGTAAGCACAGGTACAGGAAGCGCGCCGATTGTATCTCCATGATATACCTGCATCCTGTCTGACTTCAAAAATTCCTCTGGGGTATATACCGAAATGGAAAGAGTATTCCGATCAACCGTCACATAATCTCCCAAGGCTATGTTTGCCTGCATCCACCATGCGCTGTTTCCGTGTCCCGACAGAACGATGCAGCCTACAGGGATTGGCGCATTGCCTACACCATATCCCGGTGACGCAATCACCTTTCCAAATCTGTCTATCGTACATTCAACTCCGTAAGCGTTGGTTCCGGTAGAATCGCCGCATGCCGGTGTAAATACAATGAGTGCATTTTCCCCGCGGAATGTATCCACACCAGTAGCCTGATACCGGGCTTTCTCTATGGGAGTAAGAGATCCCTCTCCCGGATCCAGCGTAATTTCAGCCTGGATCCGTTCCCAACCGGCAGTAAGTGTCAGACCGCCAACAGGCACTACCGTGTTTTCATTAGCTTTGGCGCCATCCGCCGTATACCAGCCGGTAAAGGTATAATGCTTTCTGACAGCCTCCGGCAGCGGACCGCCGATCGGCGCTCCTTCCTTAACCTGTCTTGCAAGAACGGTATACACATCCTCCGAAGCACAAACGGTAATGGTCTTTGCTGCTTTGTTATAGAAAATATAATCTCCCACATGAAGATTTTCCGTCATCCAGGCAGACATCTTAAAATGACCGGACAGTACAAATCCACCTTTGGGAATCGCACAGTTTCCTACACCGTAGGGATGTACCGCACTGACTCTGCCGTCTGCTTCTACAATCGTCTCCGAGCCGTAAGCATTGGTTCCCGTAGTCTCACCCTTGGTAATTACAACCAGATAGTCTTGCCCTCGTCCGATATCCACGCCGTGGATCGCTTGTGTAAACGCGCCTTCCAGCACGCCGCCCGCAGGATCATACTGAATCGGTCCGTTTTGCAGCTCCCGCCAGTGGGCATACAAGGTCGTACAGATTCTTTCGGAATAAACGGTATCTGCCGTCACCCGCGTACCGCCGGACGCATCCGTATACCAGCCGTCAAATACATATCCTTCCCGGACAGGAGTGGGCAGCGTTCCGACCGCCTTCCCTTTCTCTACGATTTTTCCGTGGGACAAATAGGCTTCATATGTGTCGAACACGGAAAGGATCATCTCGCCAGGATCGACCCAGATATAGTCTCCCACCTTTAAGTTGCCGTACATCCATGTGAATTTGGAGTTGATACCGGAAACTACAAAGCCTCCCTTGGGAATTGCCATGTTTCCTTTTCCGTATCCTTCAATAGCAATTACTCTTCCGTTCGTATCTACAGCAGCTTCCATTCCGTATATATTGGTGCCTGTATTAGATCCCTTTACAGCGGAAGTGAAAATAGACAAAGCGTCAGAGGGGCGTCCGGTATTATAATTGGTAATATTCGTTGTCACCCTGGCAGTGCCAAGGGTACCGCCCGTTGGATCAAAGCCAAGCTTGGAGGGAATGTTTCCGCTGATATAGCTGCAATATCCCAAATGCAGCCAGCCTATATTGGTCTCGCCCCAAGTTGATCCGTTCACCATTACCTTTTCTGTAATAAATACTGCCGTACCGCTGTCAAGGGAAGCTTTTATAGGATGGTTCGTGCCCGGACCGCTGCGTACATTGAGACCTGTATTGACCTTCCAGATTTCACATCCCTCTGCTATGGAAACATCGCCCCATCCAAGACACACTACGTAATTATAAACCTTTTTTCGTCTTACATCATATTTTCCCGCAGCGCCGTCTGCAAGCGCGGCACGATGCACTTCATCCAGCGTAATTTTCCCGTAATCGCCGCCAACAAGGTTTGCAGCCGCATTGATCACCCGCTTTGCACCGCCTGCGCCGCACTGATTCTCCACATCTGCAAGATACACCAATGCACTGGGACTGGTAATTCCATAACCCATGCTGCGGGATACATATGTAGAAACATCGTTTCGGATCAGCGCGTCCTGGGCCTGCCGGGACTCCGCCGTACCAAGCAGCGTCTCGATTTTTTTCACCTCATCTCCATTTAGGATGCGCGTTGACCAGCCATTGGAGCCCGTCGTCGTAATTTCATTATACAGGGCGCTGCCCAAAATATTTTTTGCCTGGGTGGGATTTGCCTGTACAATGGTTTTCAGCAGACTCAGCGCACGGTTGCCGTGCCACTGAATACAGCCTATGCTGAGTGCTCCGTTATCGTTTGCGCTGACAGAATCATATCGCCCCTCGCTTTGCTGAATGATATCCATTGCCGCATTGACAATATCGTCAAATGCCACCGCCGCAGAGGTATGTAAAACGGGCAATACACCCATGATAACAAACAACGCCGCCAAAACGCCGCATATCCTTTTTTGCACCTTCCGAATCATTTGCACCTTTCCTTTCCATTCCCGCATGCATTCCGAATGCTTCGACTTCCTTTAAATACAATTATACATAATATATTATAAGAGAATTTGGGGGAAATGTCAACAATCCCAGAAAAATGCAGTGTAGAAAGTCCTGGAAATGAGCAAAAACATATTGACAAAAAAAGGCTGAAATGATATAATATACCTACCTCTGGTAGAGGGTTCTTTTTTTGTGCGTTTCTTTCGCATATTAAAAACCCCGGGAGGGAGGTACTGGCGAAAGCCAAAATTCACGGGCAGTATGCCCGAATTCACAGGAGGTGCCGAAAATGAGAGTTAAGATCACTCTCGCATGCAGCGAGTGCAAACAGCGGAATTATGACACAAAGAAAAACAAAAAAAACGATCCGGACAGACTTGAAATGAATAAGTACTGCCGCTTCTGCCGCAAGCACACTCTGCATAAAGAAACAAAGTAAAGGAGTAGAGCAATGGCTGAAAACGAAAAAAAGGACACCGGTTTGGAAGAAGCAAAATCTGAAAAAACCGCAAAGCCCGCAAAAGCGAAAAGCAAGAAGCCTTCGCTTGGCTCCCGTATTGCCGCTTGGTTCCGCAGCGTAAAAGCGGAAATGAAAAAAATCGTGTGGGCGTCTTTCAAAACTGTACGTTCCAACACACTTATGGTAGCTGTGGCTGTGCTTGTATTCGCCGCAGCGATCGGAATTGTAGATTTCATCTTTTCCAAGTTCATCTACATTCTGGGCATACTGATCTGACGGGGCACACGGAATGAGCGATATAAATGAAATGAATGCCGGCATGCGCTGGTATGTGGCTCATACCTATTCCGGTTATGAGAACAAAGTAAAAGCCAATCTGGAAAAAATCGTTGAAAACAGAGGCATGCAGGATATGATCACAGACGTCCGCATTCCTGTTGAAATTGTCAGCGAGGGCGAAGGCGACGAAGCAACTCAGTCCGAATCCAAGCTTTTACCTGCCTATATCCTGATCCGCATGATCATGTGTGATGAAAGCTGGCACATCGTGCGTAATATCCGCGGCGTTACCGGCTTTGTTGGACCCGGATCCAAGCCCGTTCCCCTTACCGATGAGGAAGTGGAATCCCTGCTTGGGGAAGATGTGCACGTCACCGCACAGGCAGCTTATGCTGTCGGAGACACAGTTGAAATCATCGGCGGTATTTTCACCGGCTACAGCGGACGTCTTTCCGAGATATCTGCGGACGGAACCGAGGTTACCGTAGTTGTTTCTACTGTAGGCCGGGATATGCCTATTAAAGCATCTGTTAATGAAATCCGGCGCAGCGCGCAGTAAGCCGGAAGCAAATTTTTTGCGCATTCAGGTTGTACCCCTTCTGGTACAGCGCCTATATAGGCGTATATTGTGGGAGGGAGAAAATTTTGCAGTCTCCCGTCTAAACCACACATGGAGGTTACTAAATTATGGCTAAAAAGATTATTGGCTACATTAAATTGCAGCTGCCCGCAGGCAAAGCAACCCCGCAGCCCCCTGTCGGTCCTGCACTGGGTGCATACGGCGTGGCAATCGCAAGCTTCACAAAAGAATTCAACGAAAGAACAAAGAATGATATCGGTCTCATCATCCCGGTTGTTATTACCGTTTATGCTGACCGTTCCTTCTCTTTCATTACAAAAACTCCTCCCGCACCCGTTCTGATTAAGAAGGCATGCGGAATCGAAACCGCTTCTGCTACTCCCAACAAGACAAAGGTAGCAACTATCACCAAAGAGCAGATCAAGCAGATCGCTGAAACAAAGATGCCCGACCTGAACGCAGGCTCCATCGAAGCAGCTATGAGCATGATCGCAGGCACCGCACGCTCCATGGGCGTGACAGTAGAGGAATAAGGGAGGTAGCTGAACATGTTTAAAGGTAAAAAATATAAAGCAAGCGCTGCCATGATCGACCGCGCAAAAGCATACGATCCCAGCGAGGCAATCAATCTGGTATGCGAAACATCCAAAGCAAAGTTTGATGAAACCATCGAGCTGCACATCCGTCTGGGTGTTGACTCCCGTCATGCTGACCAGCAGGTTAGAGGCGCAGTTGTTCTCCCCAACGGAACCGGTAAAACAGTTCGCACCCTGGTTTTTGCTAAGGGCGACAATGCAAAGGCTGCACAGGATGCCGGCGCGGATTACGTAGGCGACACCGATCTGGTTGAAAAGATCCAGAAGGAAAACTGGTTTGAGTTTGACGTAGTAATCGCAACCCCGGATATGATGGGTACGATCGGTCGTCTGGGTAAAGTCCTCGGTCCGAAGGGATTGATGCCGAACCCCAAGGCTGGTACCGTTACGATGGACGTTGCAAAGGCTGTTACGGAAGCAAAAGCTGGTAAAATCGAGTACCGTCTGGATAAGACCAACATCATCCACTGCCCGATCGGAAAAGCATCCTTCGGATCTGAAAAGCTCCAGGAAAACTTTGAAACACTGATGGGCGCAGTTATCAAGGCAAGACCTGCCGCTGCAAAAGGTCAGTATATCAAGAGCTGTGTTGTGGCTTCCACAATGGGTCCTGGTATCAAAGTAAATGCAGCAAAGCTTGGTTAATAGAACAGATAAAAAGGACTGACAACTGTCAGCCCTTTTTTGCTGCAATGAAAGCAGCAGATCTTCTGTTCTTATCATCTACGGTGCAATCCGAATAACCGCCGCAGTACCGGCACAAGAAAGCGCGGCGGACGTATCACAGTAATCTTCATCCTTCTTCCATGCCTTTCTCCGAAGGAAGGACCTTCGGCAAATCCCTTTATTCAAAGTATATGCCGATAGATCATTTGCGTTCATCCTTTCGCCGCTTCCACTGAGGATTTTTCCGAATTTCTTCTAAGATCATACAGTAGTGCCCATGCCGAGAATTCGCAATCTTCCCTGCCGCCATTTTTTCCAGCACAGCGCATTCTTCTTCCTTTGTATGCATGCATTTCGTATAGCGACAGTTTCCAATACAGGAAACAAATTCCCGGAATGTATAGGGCAAATCTTCCGGCTCTATCGCATGATACCGGGCAAAATCCAGCATGGAAAAGCCCGGTGTGTCTGCAACATAACAGGTTTCCCCTCCGCAGTCCACAGGATATAATTCCGCGTGGCGGGTCGTATGTCTGCCCCGCTGGATTTTTCTGCTGACTGCGCCCGTTTTTAGTTGAAGCGCGGGAAACAATGCACCCATAAGAGTAGATTTCCCAGCGCCGGACACGCCGGCAAACGCTGCTGTTACTCTAGATCCGGCAGCCTCCTGGGCAATATAGCCATGCAATTCGGCTACGCCTTCCCCTGCTGTACAGCTTACTGGAAACACAGAAAACCCGCCAATCCTATAAATATCGGTTATTTCCGCTGCACTTTTTGCATCTGCGTCCCGTTTGCTGATCACAATAACCGGTTCAATTTTCTTATCCTCTGCCGCGCTGATCAGCTTATCCGCCATGAGCAAATCCGGCTTGGGATTGGCAGCCGGAATCACCACAAACAAGTGGGACAAGTTTGCAATTGCAGGGCGGATCAAGCTGCTGCGCCGGGGAAGAATTTCATGAATTACATAACTATCTTCTCCGGCAGCATCGGACCGCCGCAAAATGACTTCATCACCCGGCAAGGGTGTAACGCTTTCATGGCGGAACAAGCCCCGCGCACTGCAAAGAATCATCTCGCCTGCACGATCCGCCATATGATCAGGGCGGACTCCATAGAGTCCGCCCACCCCTTTCAGAATGATTCCCCGTATTTCTTCTGCCATACGATCTCCGTTCATTTCAGTTTCCTGCTGGAATATAGTCATCCCCATCCTTATCAGGGTCTTCCGGATCTTTATCGGTAGTGGACTCATCCGGATCGTTTCCTTCCGGACCGGTCGTATCATCCGAGGTGTCCGGTTCCGGCTTCGTCGTATCCGGTTCCGGTGTTGTTACCGGCTTCGTTGTATCCGGCGGCGCCGTCGTTTCAGGCGGCGTTGTATCATCCGGATCCTTATCCGGATGTTCCGGATCAAAGTTTGGACCTCCGCTTACCGTTAAATTGATTTTTGTGCCGGCAGTGACCAAACTTCCCTCTTCATCGGACTGTGCAATAATTGTGCCCCGCTCCGCCTTATCTGCCACATATGTGATTTTTCCAGGGCGAAGCACCAGGGAAAGCAGCTCTGCAAAAGCCTCTTTTTCCGTCATACCAATGAATTTCGGCACTTCGATTTCCCCGTCCTTGGGACCGGTGCTGATATATACGGTCACTGTCTCTCCGGTATTGATCTTTTCTCCAGCGGCGGGAGAGGTTTTCACAACCCGCCCAGATGCATACACATCGTCTTGTATATATTCTGCCTGATACAGCAAATCTGCTTTTTTGAGCTTCTGTTTTGCTTCCCGGAAATCCAACCCTGCAAGTCCCGGAATGTCAATTTCCCGCATGCCCCGGCACACTGTCAGTGT
>CANTEM010000056.1 GCA_947652805.1 uncultured Clostridia bacterium
GGAAATATTTTTAATACGCACTGCTGCCTGCCCCCCTTCCTCTTCCACATCCAGCATATAAAACAGAAGATCATATTCCTTCGGCGACAGCTCCGCCCGCTGTCCATCCACATATACGATCCGTGCCGCCAGGTCAATCCGCAGCCCCTCCAGTTGAAAAGTCTTGTCCGGCTTTGCCGGCTCCGGTGCCCTGGAATGATACCGATTCAGGATCGCTTCCACCCGCAGCATCAGCTCCTTCGGAGAAAAGGGCTTTACCACATAGTCATCGATGCCCAGACTAAAGCCGTTGATTTTATCATACTCCTCTCCCCGGGCGGAAAGCATGATAATGGGAACGTCCGAAAATTTGCGGATTTCCCTGCATACGGAAAATCCATCCAATTCGGGCATCATGATATCGCAGATAATAAGGTCAAAGGCATGCTCCCGGCACATCTGCACCGCCTGCATTCCGTCTGCGGCTTCTTCTACATAATGTCCTTCAAAAACAGCATATTTGGATATCAGCCGCCGGATATTTTCTTCATCATCCACAACTAAAAGCTTATACATAACGCCCTCCTTTTTATATGTCAAAATTACGCATACTTTGCAAGGCTCCCCCAGCTGGAACCGCTATGAGGATCCTATGGTGCTGTCGCTAAGCGAAGCGCACCAACCTAAGCCTCCCTTGTGCAAAGGGAGGTGCCGATGTAATCGGCGGAGGGATTGTTAAACTGTCGGTTTATAGATAATTCAAAATGATAGTATTACAATCCCTCACCCGCTACGCGGGAGCGCCCTATGGATCCGCAAAGCGGATCCTCACATGGGAGGCTTAGGCTTGTGCAGACCTTAAAAATATTATACTACATTATAAAGATAAATCAACCGATTTCGGGTACTGCAAATTGTAAATAAACATTCCATATGCGTAATCTTTTAAAAAAATGCGAAATGCAAAGAAAAAACGAGAAAAACACAGATTTTTCACACCTATTCAGCCCCAGTTACATCAGTTTGACTTTCTTTGACTTTGACTTTCCCTGACTTTAGATGTATACTACCTCCAGAAAGAAAAAGAAACGGAGATGCAACCAACATGCTCTTATCGGAACATATAGCAAAACTGATTGAACAAATGATCGAGGAAGGCGAAGGAACCGCAAGTGTAAAGAGAAACGATCTGGCAGCAAAGCTGGGATGCGTACCCAGCCAGGTTAGCTACGTAATTTCCTCCCGCTTCACGCCCCAACGGGGATATATCACTGAAAGCCGCCGGGGAGGTGGCGGATATATCCGCATCGTCCGGGCTCCTATGTCCAAAAACGGATATTTGACCCACTTTTTCCACGCTCTGGGAGACAGCGTTTCCGAGGAAGAAGCTCGGGCATATATCCGGAATCTGCTGGATAACGAAATCATACAAAAGCAGGAAGCCGCAATCATAACGGCGGCAGTCTGCACCTCCGCACTGGAGCGGATTCAGCCGCCGGGAAGAAACATGGTTCGCGCCGACATATTGCGTCACATTTTAATGACACTGATGCAGTAAAATCATATAGAAACAAAAAAGAAAGGAACGATACAACATGAAATGCACAAGATGCCATGCAAAGGAAGCAACAGTTTTTTACAGAGAAATCATAAACGGAAAAGAAACAAAATACGCCTTGTGCAATGATTGCGCAAACGAGGTGGAAAAGGAAAACGGCAGTTTCTTTGCGGACCCGCTCGGAGGTAATCTGCTGGGAAGCCTATTTGCCGGGGTTACCCCGAAAATGCCGCAAAAAAAAGCAGAAAAGAAATGCACCCTTTGCGGCGCCACCTTCCGGCAGCTTGCGGAAAACGGAAAGGTGGGATGTCCTGCATGCTATACCTCCTTCCGGGAGGAGCTTGCCCCGACCCTGAAGCGGCTTCACGGCGCGGCAGTGCACAGAGGACGCGCACCGGAAAAGTTTCAGGCAAAGCGTACAGCTATGGAAAAAATTGCAGCTCTTGAGGGAGCACTGAAAAAAGCAATCGAATCGGAAGAATATGAAGAGGCAGCAAAGCTGCGGGATCAGATCCGGGATCTGCGCGCCCAGTAATAATATCATAGACAGAAAGGAACGGTCATAAAAATGTATTGGTATGAAACAGAAGGAACAGACAGAGACGTTTTTGTATCCACCAGAGTCCGGCTTGCCCGTAACTTAGTCGATTATCCCTTTGATCCTCGGCTTGACGAAACGGGAGCAAAGGAAATCATAGAAAAAATCCGCACTGTATTTGCCACGGAGCAGGGATACACCTTTACAGATTTCACTGGGGTGACAGAAAACGAAAAACTGTCTCTGGTAGAAAAACACCTGGTCAGTCCTGAATTTGCACGGAAGAAAACACCCTGTGCAATGATAGAAAACAACGAACAACAGGTTTATATCATGGTGTGCGAAGAGGATCACCTCCGCATCCAGGGTATCCGCAGCGGATTTGATCCCCGGGGCGCTATGGACGCCGCACTGAAAGCAGACGCTGCAATTGACGCAAAACTCCATATAGCCTTTGACGAAGAACTGGGGTATCTGACCCACTGCCCTACCAACCTTGGAACCGGGCTGCGCATTTCCGTAATGATGTTTCTCCCTGCGCTCACCGCCACCGGCAGAATCAAAAGCATTCAGGGACAGCTATCCAAAATCGGACTGACTGTGCGAGGCACCACTGGCGAAGGAAGTGCAGCCAAAGGCTGTCTGTATCAATTTTCAAACAGCGTGACCCAAGGAGTTACAGAGGAAGAAATCCTGAATAATTTGCAGCAGGCTGTCGGCACGATTGCCCAGGCGGAACGGGAAACCAGACAGCAGCTTTTGGAAAATAATGCCGATCTTTTAAAAGATAGAGTCATGCGGGCACTGGGAACCATGGGCAGTGCATATATGATGGATACAGAAGAGCTGTACCGCCTGTATGCCGATGTCCGTATGGGCGTTGCCATGGGCATCTGCGACACAGTAACCTATACGCAGTTGGACACACTGCTGATCCATTGCATGCCTGCAACATTGACTGCCCGTGCAGGAGAATCCCTGTCCGCATCCCAACGTGACAAGCTGCGCGCCGAGCACCTTCGGACAAGCATACAGAAGCTTTGTTAATTTGCATAGATGCAGGCATATACTATAAATATCGCAAAAGAAAGGCACAGGAACCAATATGAATAACAGATTTACACAAAAAGCCCAGCACGCGCTGACCCAAGCGCTGTCTACTGCCCAGGAAATGGGCCATACCTATGTGGGCACTGAACATATCCTCATGGGACTGCTGCTGACAGATGACAGCATCGCCTGCCGAATCCTCAACGAACGGGGTGTGGGTACAGAATCCACAAAGGAACTTATCGCTTCTTCCGTAGGAACCGGAACCCCCTCTGCGGTATCAGCAGCAGACATGACCCCGATGACAAAAAAGGTGATAGAAGAAAGCTCCTTTGTCTCCTCCAGAATGTCCCATAACTATATCGGTACAGAGCATCTGCTTCTTGCCATCATCAGCGAAACAGAGAGCTTTGCGAACAAACTGATCCGCGCACAGAATGCGTCTATCTCTGATATCAAGAACGACCTGTTTGAATATTTCGGAGCCGGTTTTGAGGAAGAACGGAGCGAGGGGAACCCAAAATCCACCACAAAGAATGATAAAGACACTATCCCCGGTGCACCTACTCTATCCAAGTTCGGCACAAACCTGTGCAAGCTGGCAAAGGAGGGGCGCATAGATCCGATCATCGGCAGAGACGCAGAAACCGAACGAGTAATTCAGATTCTGTCCAGAAGAACCAAGAACAACCCCTGTCTCATCGGGGAACCCGGCGTGGGCAAAACCGCCGTGGTGGAAGGACTGGCGCAGCGGATCACAGACGGCGCAGTGCCGGAAAACCTACGGGATAAAACCATTGTTACACTGGACATTTCCTCCATGGTAGCAGGGGCAAAATACCGGGGCGAATTTGAAGAACGGATGAAGGGCGTTATGGAAGAGGTTGCCAAGGATCCCCGCATCATTCTCTTTGTAGATGAAATCCATACGATTATCGGCGCCGGCGGCGCGGAAGGCGCCGTAGACGCGGCAAATATTATCAAACCGGCGTTGGCGCGGGGCGCAATGCAGCTGATCGGTGCAACCACCATTGACGAATACCGTAAGCATATAGAAAAAGATGCGGCACTGGAGCGGCGGTTCCAATCTGTTCTGGTAGGAGAACCCACACCGGAGGAAGCCGTACAGATCCTTATGGGGCTGCGGGATAAATACGAAGCCCACCACAAGCTGAAAATCTCCGATGAAGCAATCGAAGCCGCAGTACAGCTATCTGTGCGGTATATCGGGGACCGGTTCCTGCCGGATAAAGCCATCGACCTGATCGACGAGGCTGCTTCCCGTTTGCGGATCAAAGGTTTTACGCCTACTCCGGAGGTGAAGGAATTAGAAGAAAAGCTGCGCAGCGTCACCGCTGAAAAGGAAGAAGCCATTTTAGGTGAAGACTACGAACAGGCGGCAAAGCTGCGGGACCGGGAAAAAGAATTACAGGATCAGATCGGCGCACAGCGTAAGGATCCCACCCAGCCTACGGACGCTGTTGTGAGCCGCAGCGATATTGAAGATATTATCACCGCCTGGACGGGAATCCCCGTGAAAAAGCTGGCGGGAGAAGAAAGCGAGCGGATGCTCCATCTGGATGCGCTGCTGCGGGAGCGGATCATCGGACAGGACGCGGCAGTAGAAGCCGTCGCCAAGGCAATCCGCAGGGGACGCACCGGACTGAAGGATCCAAACCGTCCCGTCGGTTCCTTTATTTTCCTGGGTCCCACCGGCGTAGGAAAAACAGAACTGACAAAAGCGCTGGCAGACGTACTGTTCGGTGATGAAAACGCGATGATTCGGATTGATATGTCGGAATATATGGAGAAGCACAGCACTTCTAAAATGATCGGTTCCCCTCCTGGATATGTTGGCTACGACGAGGGCGGACAGCTTACGGAAAAAATCCGCCGGCACCCCTATTCTGTTGTACTGTTCGACGAAATCGAAAAGGCGCATCCGGATGTGTTCAATATTCTTCTGCAAATTTTGGAGGACGGTATTCTGACCGACGCTCAGGGCAGACGGGTCGATTTCAAAAATACAGTGATTATCATGACCTCCAACGTAGGCGCAGGCAATATCGTAGAGCCGAAAAAGCTGGGCTTTGCGCCGGAGACGGACACCGGCGACGCAGACATGCGCCGGGACGTTATGGATGCGCTGAAGCGCACCTTCCGTCCGGAATTTCTGAACCGTGTAGATGAGATTGTAATTTTCAACAAGCTGACGGATACAGACATTCAGAAAATCGCATCTCTAATGCTCCGGGAGGTTGCAAACCGGATCGCCGCACAGGGAATTCAGATTTCCTTTGACGATACAGTGACAGCCATGCTTGCAAAGGAAGGCTTTGATCCGGTATACGGCGCAAGACCGCTGCGCCGGGCGATCGTTCGGAAAATCGAGGACGGATTTTCCGAGGAAATGCTTTCCGGAAGGATCCGGGAAGGTGACCGGGTACGCGCCGTACTTCAGGACAATCGTATCGTTTACGAAAAGGAATAAACGCCCGCAATACAAAAAAGCTCCCCTGTAGGGGAGCTTCCTATAGTATAAACAAAAGACTCCATAGTTAGCGTACCGCAGCACAAATAAGAAAGAAAAGCCCCCTTGTGCAAAAGGGGGGGGCACGGCTTTGCCGTGACGGGGGGATTGTCCTTACAATCATTTTGGATGATCTGCAAATCAGCAGTTTGTGCAGACAATCCCTCAGTCATGCCGTAGGCATGACAGCTCCCTTTACACAAGGGAGCCTTATATAGCTTCGCTATGGGGCCTCGCATAGCGGCTTATAAGAAAAGCAGCCGATCCTAAGGATCGACTGCTTTCCGGTTATTTCTTATAATAAATATGATCAAATGCGTTGGCATATAAAGTGCCCATCAGCTTACAACTGTTCAGCGTGGGATGCACACCGTCCTCCGACCAGTGCTGGGCATCCTTTTCCACACAGGCTGCCGCAAAGATTCCGTCCAGTGGAATATATGCGTCCGCATACTGGCGCGCCAGCTTCCGGGTAATCATGATTTTCGGGAACACATCCTCCCGGAAAAATTCCTTATCCTGTGCCGGCAGCAAGAACTGCTCCATCATGAGAATTTTGGCGTTTGTCTTTCTTTTGATTTCCTCCAGAATATACTGGTAGTTTTCCTCGAATTTTGCATCCGGCAGCCATTCTCTTGTTTCCGCCCGGTGCCATGTATCGTTCACACCAATCAGAACGGACACAAAATCCGGCTGCAAATCTGTGCACTGCTCTTTCCAGCATGCCACCAGATCTCCGGTTTGTCTGCCGCTGAGTCCATAGTTCATAAATTCCAGCTCCAAATAGGGATGCCGGCTTTGAATCTCCCTTGCAGCATAATAAGCATATCCGCCGCCCAGATGATGACAGTCGCTCCGGTCTCTGCCTCCGTCCGTTATTGAATCTCCCTGAAATAAAATCTTCATGTTTGTTCCCCTTTATTTTAATAATTTCCTTTTACAACTCTTCCGGTATTGCGCCGGCACATTGCAGCCCGGCAAAATTCCCCTGCCGCAGCACCTCATATACGCCGATCGCAACCGCATTGGATAAATTCAGGCTGCGCAGCCCCTGCCGCATAGGCAGACGGACACATCGATCATAATGCGCCCGCAGAAAATCCTCCGGCAGTCCCCGGGTCTCTTTTCCAAACAAAAGATAAGTCTCTCCGGGATATGCAACCTGGGTGTAATCTTTTTCTGCTTTTGTAGAAAAACAGTAAAAATCTGCGTCCGGGTGCTTCTCAAAAAAATCATCCAGCCCCTTATAATAGTGGATATCCAGACTGTGCCAGTAATCCAGCCCCGCCCGTTTCAGCTTCGCATCATCTATACGGAATCCAAGAGGCTCAATGAGATGCAGGGACGCGCCGGTGGCGGCGCAGGTGCGGGCGATATTGCCCGTATTCTGCGGAATTTCCGGTTCCACTAAAACAATATTGATATGCATAATTTGCGTATATCCTGTCCAATCGTATTTACTCCAGAAGGATTATAGCATCCCCCGCCCCTTTTGTCTATAGCCATGTATGTAAATTTTTTTATTTCTTCTTTACAATTGTGCACAGTTGTTGTAAAATGGATATAATTATTACATTATTTTTATATTGATCCGCAGAAATGCAGCCGCAGCTGCAAATCCGGCGAAAGAAAGAGTGAAGCAGAATATGAGTCTTATGACAAAAATTTTCGGAACATACAGCGATCATCAGATCAAAAAAATCATCCCTACCGTGGATAAAATAGAA
>CANTEM010000057.1 GCA_947652805.1 uncultured Clostridia bacterium
GCAAGAACGCACACGTCCAAAAGTCCGCGTTTCAATTGCATATCCATTTATATACCTCCTGTTATATTATACTATACAAAACATAGTATAATATGTCAAGGGGTATTTGAAAAATCCAAGAAAAAACTCCCTCTTGGCGGTGGGGGAGTCTTTTTGTGGTATAAATGAGCTTTATGCCAGATTGGAAAGTCGGTCTACAGCGTGGGTGCAAATCAGCTTACAATGCTCGGATATGTAAAACCGCACGTTACTGCGGCATTTTCGTCCGCCGAATTCAGACAGATTCGGAATATCGGTTTCCAGGGTAAGAAAGTACCGTTTGCGTCTGGTGTCGGAATAAGCGCAGCTTTCATCGCTGTAGCATTGTCGGTGTATGGCTTCACATGCGATCAGCAATTTATTCAGACAGTCGAAGCTATAGACATAAAAAAACTTCTTATTACTGGACTGGGATTGCAGGTTTATTTTGGTAGTATCTCCCAGTTTGGTTACAAACATTTCGCAGCCTCCTTCTTTTGAGGGGAAAATCTGAACGAACACTTTTGCACCTGCAGCATTGAATCCACAGCATTCCCGGGCGTCTGCCAAAATTTTGCGGAATGCACAGCGGGATTGGGCGCTCCCGCTGTCCAGCATATCGCAGCTGATTGCATAATGCTCCATATCTACCGGTGACAGCATTATTTTCAGTTTTTCACCGTTAATCATAATCACTTCCATTCGAATACCGTGCCTTTCAACGCCTATACGGCGAAATCCGTTTTTTTGAGGGACAGTCTCCCGCTCTTAATATCTCTTACTAATATTATAATGCGGCAGGGCATGAAATGGTACGATAAATTTTTGGAAACGTGGGATTTTCGTGGAAGTGCGGGTTGACCTGGGCTGGGACAGGTGATACTATAGTAATAAGAACGGATAAACGGAGGGTGCACATGAAAAGGATATTTTTAATTGTAGCGGACAGTATGGGTGTGGGAGCGGCTCCGGATGCACATATGTACAGGAATGGGGACGGAGATGACACCGGAAGTGACACCTATGGTTCTTTGTGCGGATATAAGGGCTTTGCAGCGCCGTTTTTGACCCGAATGGGGATCGGGAATATAGAAGGTATGCCGGAGGGCAGAGTGCGTGCAGAAGCGCCGATTGGGGCTTTCGGACGGATGCGTGAGATATCTGCCGGCAAAGACACGGTAACCGGTCACTGGGAGCTTTCCGGGATCATATCCGAAAAGGAAATGCCCACCTATCCCGGCGGATTTCCGGAGGATCTGTTGGAGCGCATTAGTAGTGTATGGAAAAGAGGGTGGCTGTGCAACCGACCTTATTCCGGCACCCAGGTAATTGCAGATTTTGGGCGTGCTCATATGGAAACGGGCAAATTGATTGTATATA
Source organism: uncultured Clostridia bacterium (assembly GCA_947652805.1). Taxonomy (GTDB): domain Bacteria; phylum Bacillota; class Clostridia; order Oscillospirales; family CAG-272; genus Avispirillum. Next base: position 1,399 of record CANTEM010000057.1, read on the forward strand.
CCTCTGCGGACAGTGTGTTTCAGGTTGCGGCGCATGAAGGGGTAGTACCTATAGAAGAATTATACCGATGCTGCGGGGCAGCGCGGGAAATTCTGACTGGGGAACATGCTGTAGGCAGAGTGATTGCCCGCCCATTTACTGGGCAGTGGCCGGATTTTCAGAGGACGGCCAACCGCAGAGACTATGCATTGGAGCCACCGGCGGCAACGATGTGTGACCTAATCAGCACAGCGGGATTGGAGGTAATCGGGATTGGAAAAATCGGGGATATTTTTGCACATCGCGGGATTACCCGGGAAATACACACGGTGAGCAACGCGGACGGCATGGGGAAGACGCTGGAGGCTGTGCGGCAGAGCTTTACGGGGCTTTGCTTTGTAAATCTGGTTGATTTTGATATGAAATACGGGCATCGCCGGGATACTTTGGGTTATGCAGAGGCAGTAATGGAGATGGATCGTTTTTTGCAGGAACTGTACGGGCTGCTCCGAGATGATGACTGTATGATTGTAACGGCGGATCACGGATGCGACCCGGGGCATATCGGAACGGATCATACCAGAGAATATGTGCCTGTTTTAATAGCGGGAGGGAAAATTCCTTCTGTATCTCTTGGAACACGGAGCAGCTTCGCGGATCTTGGCAAAACCTGTACGGAATTGCTTGGAATAGATGCATCGGCGCTGGCGGGAACTTCCTTTGCCATGAAATTTAAATTATAAATAATAAAAACAGCGTCAATAGACGCTTTTTTATTTGCCAGCTTATTTATGTTCGTTGCAGAAATGGGAATTGTGGGCAACCAGGGAGACGGAGAAACAGGCATACGCTATAATAGCTCCAGACTCCGCGAAGTCAGAAAGTGAGGTTGGTATGAAAAGAGTTTCACTAAATTTATGCCTATTTGGCGAAGAAAGCAGCAATGGGGCGACAGGCAGTACAGAAAGTTATGCGGAAACCGTTGATATGCAGAATTCCGATCTTTCTGCCGCACCGGTTGGCGGCAGGGAAGACGAAAAAAATCTTCAATCCGAGGTAAGCAGTAAATCTACAGATACGGATGCATCTACAGAAGATATTACAGCGAATATATCTGCACCGCAGGAGCATACACTGCCACCCGACGTAATGCGCGTTATACAAAGCCTTGCGGCAGTTTATCAATTGCAGGAAACAGACGTTGACGGAATTGCAAGCGCTTTCAACCGAACACAGGCGAGAAACGCTCTGGAGGAAAGGCTGCATCGCCGCAGTGCGGCAAGGCAATATCAGACGTTTTTAGATGAGGCAGAGGTATTGTCCAAAAAAGTTCGGGGATTTGATCTGAAAACCGAACTGGAGGACAGTCGTTTTGGCAGGCTGCTTCAATGCGGATTTTCTATGGAAGAAGCGTGGCAGACGGTGCATATGCAGCAGCTTCTTTGTGCTGCTGTGCGGCAGGCATCCGAAAATGCTGCAAAAAAAGCAGTGGACCAATATCGCCGATGGGCTGCACGGCCTGAAGAGAACGGAGTCAAGGGTCAGTCGGGAATCGCCCGTAAGACCAGCGTCGAGCATCTGACTGGGCGAGGAATACGGGATATTCTTCGTCGGGTGGAAAAAGGCGCGAAAGTAAAATTCTGATTCCGCAGCAGCGGAGAAAGGAAAAAAGATGACAAAAGTATTGAGTGAGGTACTGAATTTGCAGTTGTTCGGTGCGGGAGAAGTTGTACACGGTACACAGGCGTTTGTAAATGCCAATGCACCCGAGAATAGTAAGGCATATACGGCTTCCGGCAGCGGCAGCGGATTGTCCGCAGAGATGAAGACCTTTTATGACAAGACACTGATCGAGCTTTCCGGCCCTAGCCTTGTTTTTGATCAGTTCGGTCAGAAGCGTCCGATTCCGCAGAACGGAGGAAAAACCATTGAATTCCGCAAGTTTTCCAGTCTGCCCAAGGCACTTACTCCTATTACAGAGGGCGTTACGCCTACAGGAAGCAAGCTTACTGTTGTGCCTGTAACGACAACGGTAGATCAGTATGGTGATTATGTGGAACTGACAGATATGATTGAACTGACCAGTGTGGATCCGATTGTTGTAGAAGCTACAAAGCAGCTGGCGGATCAAGCAGGCAGAACCATTGATACCGTTGTCCGCAATCAGATTATCGGTGGTACAAATGTATATTACTGCCCGGAGGTGTCTGCTGACGGCAAAGAAACAGAAGTCACTTCCAGAGGGGATCTGAGCGAAAAAGCAAAGCTGCGTGTAAAGGATGTATTCAAAGCCGCGGCGATCCTGAAAGCGATGAACGCTCCGTCTATCGACGGTTCTTATGTGGCAGTGATTCACCCTTATGTTGCATACGATCTGATGCAGGATGCGGAAGGACAGTGGCTGGATATTCAGAAATATACTGATCCGGCAACCGTTTTGCAGGGTGAGATCGGTACGCTGGGCGGTGTGCGCTTTGTCCAGACAACAGAGGCAAAAGTATATCATGACGGAAACCTCAGCGCTTCTTCCAGAGATCTTACTGTGACTGCATATAACGCATCTGCGACAGACACTTCCTGTACTGCCGGCGCAGTTACTGCAAGCAGAGTGACTGTATCGGGTGCAATTACCGAAGAACTTGTAGGACGGGAGATTTATTATACTACTGCAACAAAAAAGGTACATGCAACGGTTGCCGGCGTAAATACAACTTCTAAATATATTTATCTGGAGGAGCCTCTTACCGGTATTACCTATGCTTCCGGAGACAAGCTTTGTCCTGCCAACTGCGGCAAGGACGGCGCGGCAGTATTTGCTACCTTATTCCTGGGCGCAAACGCCTACGGAACCACAGATATTGGCGGCGGCGGTATTGAGCACATTGTAAAGCAGAAGGGCTACGGAAATGACCCGCTGAACCAGCGTTCCTCTGTGGGCTGGAAGGCGACAAAAGCTGCTGCAAGACTGGTGGAAGAATATATGCTGCGGGTGGAATCCGGTTCTTCCTTCAATGGCAGTTCTATTGAAACAAACTAATGAAATAATTTGAAAGATGAGGATGTAGTTATGGCGAAAGCTTTGAAGAGTACTTCTGGAATGGAAGAAGAAACACGCACTGTGTTTATCCCCCGTAAAAACAAGAATGATACGGAGCGGTATGTGGCGGTCAATGGGGAAAATATGCTGATTCAGACAGGCAGGAACGTAGAGGTTCCCCTACGCTATGCTGAGGTGATTGAAAATTCCCTTCGGCAGGATGTGGCGGCAGAAGCATTTATTGAGGCGTACGCCAACGGCTGACGACCTCATATTACAGAATGGGCTATGGCGCGTTTTGCGTCATAGCCCAAAAAAGAAAGAGGGGATTTGTATGACTGTCAATGAAGCGATTGCCCGGTGCGATGAGATGATCGGGGATACCTGCGGCAGAGAAGCAAAGCTGCGCTGGCTATCCGATGTGGAGTCTATGGTGTATCAGGAAATTATCTGTACCCATGAAGGATCTTATAACAGGGGAAATTGGCGGCCTTTTTCCGCAGATGATGGGGAACGGGAACTGCTTGCGCAGGATCCTTACGGAGAACTATATGTATTTTATCTGATGATGCGTTCCAACTTGCTGCTGCAGGATATGAATCAGTACAACAATGCCGCCGCGTTGTTTGCGTCGTCGTATACCTCCTTTGCAGATTGGTACAATCGAACCCATATGCCACTATCTGTGGGTGATATTGTTTTATGACGTGGGGTGTGATATGAAAGTACCGGGATTGAGAGAAAGTAAACGCAGCAAAACGATCGTGTCCGCTTTTACAGGTCTTGACAGACGGCCAAAGCCTAGCGCCGGTGGATTTGTTGATATGCAAAATATGACGGGAGGACTGTACCCCAAAATATCCGTTCGGGACAGGCGGGGGCGGATGTCGCTGGTAAATGATAATATATATGGGCTGTCTTCACTGGATATATGTCTGAAAGATGTGATTCATCAGAATGCGCTGATTGCGGTTCGGGAGAGTTCGATTCGGGCGTTTTATTATAAGGATGACGGTGTGCTTCATTATAAGGACATTGCAGGAAGTACCGTTTTTGATACTCTGGGAACGGAAAAGAATGGGGTCGTATCCGGCGGATACGTATATTTTTTCCCGGATAAGTTTTATGTAAATCTGATGGATCTTACGGATGCCGGAAAGTTGGAAAAAACAGTTACTCTCCAGACCGGCGCAGTAGTTAGCGAGGCTGGTAGCGGTTACTATGAGGTCGTTTTGGAGCCGTGCGACATAGAGGGAAACCCGTCAGAAGGAGAAACATCTTATGTGCGGCTGCTCCGTAAACGGTATACTTTGCGCGGTGGCGGCAAAGGGGACTTTGATGGAAACGTGCCGTATGCCGGCGGATTTTCCGATATGGATACGGTGACTATTTCCGGATTTTCCGATAAGAAATGGAATGGAGATTATACTCTGCAAAAGGTTGACCCGCTGAATCAGTATATTGTATTTTCCGGTTCAGGGAATGTTTCGCAAGCCAATGGAATACCGATAAAGATTGATCGTCTTGTTCCAGAGATGGATTATGTGATTGCTGCGGGAAATCGTTTATGGGGCTGTCGGTACGGCGTAGATAAATATGGGAAACCAATCAATGAAATCTATGCCAGCGCTTTGGGGGATCCGAAAAACTGGAGTCGGTTCATGGGGACTTCCACAGATTCCTGGCGGGCTTCTGTAGGTACCTGCGGTGTGTTTACCGGTGCAGTATGTTATGACGGGAAACCGATTTTTTTCAAAGAAGATGCAATTATAAAAATTTACGGGGACTATCCCGCAGAATTTACAATGACGGAGCATGCGCTGCGCGGAATTGAGAGCGGTAGTGCGAAAAGCGCGGTCGTTGTAAACGATGTGTTATATTATAAGTCAGCGAATGGCGTTGTAAAGTACGATGGCGGGATTCCGGTAAACATAGATACGGCATTGGGCAGTACGCGGTGGAGAAATGCCGTGGCAGGCGGTGTAGACAACCGATATTTTATATCCATGGAAGATCCTGCGGGACGGCGCAGCCTGCTGACGTATGATACGGTGAAAAAGCTGTGGTGCCGGGAGGATGATATTTCGGTAAAAGAATTCTGCCGCTGCGGAAGGGAATTATATATGCTTTGTGAAGGTGCAGAAAAAAACGAAGTGTACACGGCGTGCGGCTCTTACAACGGGCAGGACTTAGTCAATCCGGGAAACGCAGAGGAACCTGTTTCCTGGTACTGTGAGACAGCAGAATTGGAATATGAAACACCGGATCATGTGTACGTAACAATGCTGCAGCTGCGGCTGGAAATTCCTTTTGGGAGCCGTGTGCAAATTGACGTGGAATATGACAGCGATGGTATATGGCACAGACAGCATGTGATAACCGGAAAGAGAAAAAATGCAGTGCAGATTCCCCTGCGGCCCCGCAGATGCGATCATTTCCGCATCCGGATATCCGGAAAGGGAGACGCGGCAATTTGTTCTATTGCAAAGGTAACGGAAAATTGCAGCGGTAAGGGCTGGCATTCATAAACATAAGAAAGTGTGGAAATATATATGAAATTTCATATTGATCCGCCTCCTATTTCGGAGGAGGCACAGAATAACACGGCTCAGCTGACCAGTTGGTTATATGGACTGGCCGATACGCTGAATGTGGTTTTAGCGAATTTGGGATATGATAATTTTAACCGGGATGTACGTGCAGAGTTGGAAGAAAGGAGCAAACAGTGACATACACAATTCAAAAAGGAGATACGTTGACCTCCATCGCTAAAAAGCATAATACAACAGTGGATGCATTGGCAAGCAGCAACAACATAAAAAATAAGAATCTGATTTATGCTGGGAATACATTGCAGATTCCTGACGGCGGGATAAACAGTGGCGAGGTTTCTGTAACTTCTGATGCACAGTATTCTATATATGGGGGGCCATCG
>CANTEM010000058.1 GCA_947652805.1 uncultured Clostridia bacterium
AGGCCAGCCCATAATAGTAAGTCTTATACGGTTTCCGCGAATAGCCTCAAAGGTGCGGTAGTCTACAATAAGATCTTCCTCGTTTTTGCTGCGGTCGACAACGGTTGTCCAGCGGTCATCCTTGAGGACATCGCAAATTTCAAGCTTATACTGAATAGGTCCGGGCAGATTTCCGTGCCGAAGGCTGAGACCGACATCTCTCCAAAGAATACGCATAGCACAGCAATTTATGCCGTAAGGGGCTATGGGTATCTCTAATGTAGGCGCTTCATCCCCTTCGGCAGGCTGCCACCAGGACATGAGGTCTTCGTCAGTGGCATAGATAGCATCACGGCCTGGAGCGCAGCTTGAAGCTACGGCACGGCGGTGGCCTGTAACGCATACAAGCCCTGTATCGCTATTCTTTTCCGGAGCTTCAACAGTGCCTGGCGCCCATCTGGGGGTTTCCGATATTTCGGGACAAACAAGATCGCCGTCCTCGTTAATGTAGATCGGGTCAAAGCCGATCCGTCTTTCGAGAGGATGCATATAGCAGATAGTAGTGGTGTAGAACGCCCATATTGAATCGTTAGGGCCGTCGACAACGCAGCCGTGACCGGGCCCGCGGACAAGTCCGTCGCGTTTAATAGTGAAGGGGCTGGTCTTCATGTACTCCCACGGACCGAGAGGACTGCTTCCCTTGTATGCACCCATCGCATAAGTGGAATATTCCGTTCCGGGCGCGCTGTAGATAAGATAGTATACACCGTTCTTCTTATAAAGCCAGGGACCCTCCATAGCGCACATGCTGCCGTCTTCATTGTTCTCCCCGGTACGCTCCCAAATATGGTCGGGATTAAACTTGCACTGAACTTTAGGCACACTGAGAAGCTGTGTGGGATCATTGCTGTCAAGCTCAACACCCAAAATCAGCGGCTCACTGGCTTCTGTAACTTAAGGGAAATTTATAATTTAGCATATAATCTCTTTTAAAAAAAGAAAGCACCGATTTCGTAATAAACGACTTCGATGCTGTAACCTGTTCGGGTTTTTATATCGTTTCGCTGACGATGCCGAGAATCCCGTCGCCGAGATTGGCTTGCAGCGCCATTGTGACCGGACGCTGCAAAATTTCAGCATTCGGGTGCTGTCTGCGCAGCGTCCGGATCAGTTCACCGGTAATGTAGTCTTTCATGCCGTAATGCACAATCAGACGGCGGGGAGATATATGATTGGCGCATAGCTCCCGGATTTCTCCAAATCCGCCGGATACGCTTCTTTTAAATATGATAGCACCTTTATCAATAATGCAAACAGGCTTTTGATTCAAAATCGGAGCGGCGCTGGTGTGCATCACGCGGCTCAGACGTTTGGCGTCCCGCAGTGTGGTAATGGTTTCCATGGAAAAGGAGGTAGCGAGCTTATCCCGAACGCTCAGCAGGATCTGCACGATATCTGTAAATCCTGCTCCGCTGCGTTCCAACTCCCGGGCACGCTGGGCAAGGAGATGCAGTGCACCCGCAACCCCTTTGGAATCTACAACGGCGATACGACCTGCGGGGTATGCTTTAGAGGCTACAACAGCATTTTCATAGGAGGTGGAGATTTTCGGCGAAGATGTAAGACAAATCACGTGATATCCGCGGGATACGTATTCTCTGAATACTTTATAATACTGTGCCGCTGTAGGCGCCATGGAAAATGCGTTTGACGGACAGCGGCGTTCCTCTGCGATCGTGTCCGGAAAGCTTTTTCCGGCAACCACATAGGACAGGGGCATCAGCCGGACCATCAGCTTTTCACAGTCCTGACGGTTCATGCAGGAGATCGACTCAGTGATGATTCCGATCATATGCGCCCTACCTTTCTGAATTTTTCATAACGGTTTGCCAGAAGCGTATCAGAGGACGTTTCTTGCAAACGGCGGATTTCTGCGGTCAGTTCTTTTTCCAGGGATGAGAAGAACTGTTCTTTTTCTGCATCTGCGGAAAAGTCCGCAGGCTCCGGAATAATTTTTTCAATTACGCCCAAGTCATACAGATTCTGTGCATCCGGTTTCAGGGCCGCTGCCGCCTGATCGGCTTTTGCAGAATCCTTCCACAAAATGCTGGCGCATCCTTCCGGTGACACAACGGAATAATATGCATTTTCCAGCATCCAGACTGTATCAGCGACAGCAAGCGCCAGTGCACCTCCGCTTCCACCTTCGCCGATAACAATGGATAGCACCGGTGTTTGCAGGGTTATCATTTCATACAGGTTTTCTGCAATTGCAGAACCCTGTCCCCGTTCTTCCGCACCGATTCCGCAGTATGCGCCTGCCGTATCCACAAAGGTGATCACGGGACGGTGGAATTTTTCCGCCTGCTTCATCAGCCGCAGCGCCTTGCGATAGCCTTCCGGATTTGCCTGTCCGAAATTATGCTGAATCTTATCGTTGGTATCGGTGCCTTTTTCAATACCAATGACTGTTACCGGGGTATCTCTCAACATTGCAATACCGCCGATTACCGCACTGTCATCACCGAACCGACGGTCTCCGTGGAGCTCGGTAAAATCAGTAAACAGTGCGTTTATATATGCTGACGCAGTGGGACGTTTGCCGCTGCGTGTATATTGTATTTTTTCAAATATGGTCATATTCCTCTCCCCTGATATTCACGCGTGGATACGCAGCATTTTGATAATGAAATCTTTCAGTTCCTGACGGGGTACGACTGCGTCCAAAAATCCGTGGGATAACAAAAAGTCGGAGCGCTGAAATCCCTTAGGCAAATTTTGCCGGATCGTCTGCTCAATAACCCGGGGACCGGCAAAACCGATCAGGGCGCCGGGTTCTGCAATGATCACATCCCCCAGCATGGCAAAGCTGGCGGTCACGCCGCCGGTGGTTGGATTGGTGATCACAGTCAGATAAAAGTTTCCGCTGTCGCTGTGCCGCTTGACAGCGCCGGATACCTTTGCCATTTGCATCAAAGAGACAATGCCTTCCTGCATTCGTGCGCCGCCGGAGACGGTACATCCTACAACAGGCAGGCTATGCTCTGTTGCATATTCAAACAGGCGGGTGATTTTTTCTCCGACAACACTGCCCATGGATCCCATCATGAAATCCGGTTCCATAATGAAAATGCAGGTGTCGTATCCGCCGATTTTGCATACGCCGCAGAGAACGCCTTCCTTCTGCCCACATTTTTCAGCGGATTTGGAGAGCTTTTCAGGATATCCGGGAAATTCCAGAATATCCTTAGTGGCAAGGTCTTTGTCAAATTCCCGAAAAGTGTCTGCATCACAGAGAAAACGCAGCCTGCGGCGTGCGCTCATTCTGAAATATCCACCGCAGCGGGGGCATGCCCAGTGATTTTTCAGGACACTGTCTTTATCATATTCACTGCCGCAGCGGGGGCAGGACAGGGTAGAGCTTCTTTTTTTAACAATGCGCACGCCGCCTTCCAGTGTGTTGCCGGCTTTTTTAAACAGCGCTTTCAAATCCATAAGTGGCTGTCCTTTCTTTCAAAACCTGTATTACGATTGAAACTTTTCCACCAAATCATTCATAAAGTCAGTGGAATACGTACCGTCCAGAAACGGTTCCTGAGACAGAATATCCAGATGCAGTTCGCTGTTTTGCCAGATACCGTCAATGACCAGCTCCGATAGAGCGCTGCGCATTTTACGGATTGCTTCCTCCCGGGTGTGAGAGTATACGATCAGCTTACCCAGCATGGAATCGTAGCAGGGCGGAACAACGTAATTCTGATAAATGGCAGAATCAAACCGTACGCCCATGCCGCCAGGAATATGCAGGATCTTGATTTCCCCTGCGCCGGGCATAAAGGTATAGGGATGTTCTGCGCAGATCCGGCATTCGATTGCGTGTCCGGTTCTGCCGATTTCACTTTCGGAAAAGCTGATCGGCAGTCCTGCTGCGATGCGGATTTGCCATTTTACGATATCAATGCCGCAAACCATTTCCGTTACGGAATGTTCGACTTGCAGCCGGGTATTCATTTCCATAAACCGGAAGGTTCCGTCGGGACACAGCAGATATTCAATTGTGCCTGCGCCTTCATATCCAACGGCTTTTGCAGCTGCAACAGACGCCTTGTATAGCTCCTGCCGCACAGTTTCATCCAGGGTCGGTGCGGGCGCTTCTTCGATCAGCTTTTGATTGCGTCGCTGCACGGAGCAGTCCCGGTCGCCCAGCACGGCGACGTTTCCTTCCCGGTCACACAGAATCTGCACTTCTATATGCTTGGCTGGCTTCAGAAACTTTTCCATATAAAGTTCGCCGTCTCCAAAGGCGGACAGCGCTTCTGCCCGGGCTGCCTCAAATGCGGATTTGATTCCGTCGGCGTCATATACAGGACGAATGCCCCGTCCGCCTCCGCCGCTGCGGGCTTTCAGCAAAACGGGATAACCTATCTTGTCGGCCTCTTTCTGAGCTTCCTCGGCGGAGGACAAAAGCTCGGTGCCTTCTACTACAGGCACCTTTGCGGCAATCATCGCGTGCCGCGCCGCGTCCTTATCGCCCATGCGGGAGATGGTTTCGGCGGCAGGTCCGATAAATACGATGCCATTTTCTTCACATCTGCGGGCAAATTCCGGATTCTCTGAAAGGAGCCCGTATCCGGGGTGGATTGCCTGGGCGCCGCTGTTATTTGCTGCGCAGAGGATTGCGTCCATATTCAGATAACTGTCTTTTACAGCGGCAGCGCCGATACAATAGCTTTCGTCCGCCAGATTGGTATGCAGTGCCTGTGCGTCTGCTTCGGAGTATACAGCAACGGTGGTGATGCCCATTTCCTTACAGGCGCGGATCACGCGGACAGCGATTTCTCCCCGGTTTGCAATGAGTATTTTTGAAAACATAGTATCAAGTGCCTTTCTTTACACGATTGCAAAGGAAAAATCCCCGCTCATAACGCGCTGTCCTTCTATTGTGGCTTCGCCGGAAATGAAATAAAAGGGATGCTTTGCGCGGCTGAGGCGGCAGCGGAATTCCAATGTGTCGCCGGGCTTGGCACTTTTGCGGAATTTTACATTGTTGATGCCTGTATACATGGGTGTTTTGCCGCGGACTGCGTCCGTAAGCAAAACGGCGGAGGACTGTGCTGCCATTTCGCAGAGGATTACGCCGGGAACGATGGGGTTGCCCGGAAAATGTCCCTGCAGGAAAAATTCATCGCCCCGTACTGTATAATGGGCAACGCACTCCCCGTCTTCTGTGAGTATAACATCATCCACCAGAAGCATCGGCTCCCGGTGGGGAAGGATATTTTTCAGTTCTTCTCTGTTCATGGTCAGTTGTCCTCTGCAATTTTAAATAATAGCTGTCCGTATTCTACCAATGCACCGTTTTCTGCGCAAACGTCAATCACTGTGCCGTCTGTCTCGGCACAGATTTCGTTCATCATTTTCATAGCTTCCACAATACAAAGTACGTCGCCTTTTTTTACAGTATCGCCCGGGCGCACAAAGGGAGCGGCGTCCGGAGAAGCGGCTTCGTAAAACACACCGATCAGCGGGCTTTTGACTTCTGTCCAATCGGAAACGGTAGGTTCAATGACCGGTTCTGCCGCAGGTACGGCTGCTGGGGTTACAGGTACAGCAGCAACTGCCGGCGTGCTTGAAACAGCAGCTGTAATCTCCCGTTTCAGGACAATTTCTGTTTCAGTGTCTTTGATACGCACTTCGGACAAACCAAGTTCGCGCATGGTATCCGCAGCGGCTTTGAGTATTTTTTTATCCATAAAATAACACCTCTTGTCAGATCTTTTTCAGTGCGATTACTGCGTTGTGTCCGCCGAATCCGAGAGAGCTGGAAATTGCGGCGTCAATTTCTGCCGATACCGCAGTGTTCGGCGTATAATCCAAATCGCATTCAAGATCCTTTTCCTGATAATGAATGGTAGGGGGAATCATTTGCTTTTGCAGTGCCAGCACGCATGCGGCAGCTTCCGTTGCACCGGTAGCGCCCAGCATATGTCCGGTCATGGATTTTGTAGAACTGATATGGGTTTTATAAGCAGCATCGCCGAATGCCTTTTTAATAGCAAGGGTTTCTGTTTTATCGTTCATATGTGTGCTTGTGCCGTGGGCGTTGATATACAGTCGCTCGCCGGCGGTGACGCCGCCCTCCTCCGCCGCAAGGCGGATTGCCTGCACAGCGCCTTCCGCCTCCGGATGGGGTGCTGTCATATGATATGCGTCGCTGGTGTTGCCGTATCCGCAGATTTCCGCATAAATTTTGGCGCCTCTTGCAACAGCGTGATTGTATTCCTCCAGAATCAGCATGGTTGCGCCTTCACCCATAACAAAGCCGCTTCGCTCCTTATCAAAGGGAATGGATGCGCGGGCGGGATCGGTTGCCTGGGACAGGGCTTTGCAGTTGTCAAATCCGGCAGTCGCCAGAGGAGTGATTGTGCTTTCTGTACCACCTGCAATGATTGCATCTGCATAACCGTGTTTGATTGCGCGGAACGCCTCACCAATGGTATTGGTAGAGGTGGCGCATGCAGTGACAATGGGCAGGGAAGGACCTTTCGCGCCGAACCGCATGGAGATCGCGCCTGCTGCCATGTTGGAAATCATCATGGGAATAAACAGGGGGGAAACCCGGGAGGGACCTCTTTTATCCAGCTTCAGTGTTTCAGCGGTAAAGGTGTTCATGCCGCCGATGCCGCTTCCGACATATACGCCGAACCGCTCCGGCTGCACGTTTCCCTGGATGTCGCTGTCGCGGACTGCCTCGATTGCGGCGGCAGTTGCATACTGGGTAAACAGGTCTGCCCGTCTTGCTTCCGGCAGGGAATCGTAGTACTGGAGGGGATCAAAGTTCTTCACCTCTGCCGCAAGTGTGACCTTGAAGCCTGTCGTATCAAATTTTGTAATGGGACCAATGCCGCAAACGCCGGCAAAAAGGTTTTCGGAGAAGGTTTCTATATTGTTTCCGATGGGATTGACGGTTCCCATCCCTGTAATAACAACTCTGTTCATACTATGACCATATCTTTCTTTGATTTTTCTTGCGGTTTTACATGCACATGCCGCCGTCGATCCGGAGGGTTTCCCCAGTGATATAGGTGGAACGGCTTAAAAATGCTGCGGCTGCTGCTACTTCCTCCGGCAGACCGGGGCGCTGCATGGGAACGGCTGCACACAGCTTTTCCCGGGCAGCCTCGGGCATTTGTCCGGTCATATCCGTTTCAATATATCCCGGGCAGATTGCGTTGCATACGATACCTTTTGCGGCGTATTCCTTTGCAACGGATTTTGTAAATCCGATCAGTCCTGCTTTGGATGCTGCATAGTTTGCCTGTCCTGCGTTGCCCATCAGTCCCACAACGG
>CANTEM010000059.1 GCA_947652805.1 uncultured Clostridia bacterium
ATTACATTGAACGGCGTAGATGCGCCGGCAGTAATAGATATGGTGTTACAGCGGCGGGGAATGACCAAATCCCCGATTGAATCTGCATTTTCACAAAGATATGTCTCGTGGCAGCGCTTTTTGCAGATTTCATAAAGCTTGGCCGTATTGGAACTGCCCCGGCTTCCAATGACAATAATTGCATCAGAGGAATCGGCAAGCTGCTCAGCTTCCGTTTGCCTTTCTTCCGTAACATTACATATTGTATCAAAAATCAGAGCATTTGTATATACTTTTTTGATAATTTTCAAACATTTTTTCCACTCTGACAAATTTTGCGTGGTTTGCGCCGCGATACTGACCAGAAAATCTGCATATTTTGCCCCTTCATCGGAGCCGATCCACCGTTCCAGCGCGGCAGCGCTGTCAAACACGCGCCCCTCGCCCCGGCAGCAGCTCATGATGCCCTGCACCTCCGGATGATCTGCCGCGCCGATTAAGATAAAAAGCTGCTTTTCTCCGGAATGGGCTGCTGCAATTTCCCGCACCTTGGTTACATAGGGACAGGTACAGTCCAGCACCGTCAGATTTTCATGCTCCTTTGCGCACGCAAGCAGCCGGGACAAATTCTCCCGCACCTCTCCATGGGCGCGTATAATCACAGTGATCCGCTCCCCACTCTCAGCACGGCGGCAAATGTCATCCAAATCTCCGGGAGAGATTTCTCCCATTCCCCTGCGACGCAGTCCTGCAACATATCCGTCGTTATGGATCAGCCGACCCAGCGTATATATAGCGCCCGCTCCCTGCTCCAATGCATCCTCCGCCGCTTTCGTGGCGCGGCGTACCCCAAAGCAGAAGCCCGCATGCTTGGCAACCTGTATGTTCATACCGTTTCCCCTGTCTCTTTTCCGTCCAGTGCACATACTGCTGCGAAAATCTTTTCCGTAGCCGCTTTATACTCCTGTATGCCGCCCTGTTCAAAATTCAAACTTTCATAGGGAAGTATATCGCCCACAAGCAGCCTTGTTTTCCGGAAGAAGCGCGCTTTATTCTTTTTGGTCTGGATATACACCGGCACCACATCGCATTTTGTATGGTATGCCAGCATGCCCGCGCCATGCTTCACCTGGGTTTTCCGGGGATCCACACCTGGGCAGCGGGTTCCCTGGGGGAAAATCCCCACAAGCTGTCCTTCTTCTACAAAACGGATCGTCTTGCGGATGGATGCTACATCTGCACCGCCCCGGTTAATGGGATATGCACCCAGTGCAGTAATCAGCTTACCAAACAGTGGAATCTTGAAAAGCTCTTTTTTGGCCATATACCGTACCTGCCGGTTCAGCCCTGCGGAAATAATGAGCACATCCAGCATACTGGTATGATTGGCGCACAAAATGCATCCCCTCTCCTGGGGAAGTTTTTCACCGCCCACAACCTGTACGCGGAACATAGCCCGCAGGGGGCGGGCAAGCAATTTATAAATACTTTGATAAAAGGACATAATGCCTCCTCAAAGCGGAGCTGCGCTTACCGCGTTCTCCGCAATTTTTCTCCGATGATCTCCATGGCTTTTACAAGGGTCTGTTCAGCATCCAAACCGGAGTTGTCAACGAAAATCGCATCGTCTGCCGGGACAGCAGGAGCAACCTCTCTGCTGCTGTCTGCTTTATCTCTCTGGATCACGGCAGCCAGCACCTCTTCCTCTGTCACATTTTCCCCTTTTTCCACCATTTCCAGATATCTGCGGCGGGCACGTTTTTCGGGAGAAGCTTCCAAAAAGAGTTTTACATCTGCGTCCGGCATGATCACGGTACCGATGTCCCGTCCATCCATGATCACATTGCCCTCTCCTGCCATTTTCTTCTGAATCTCCAAAAGAAATTTACGAACGGAAGGGTTCGCAGAAACGGTAGAAGCATACACGGTAATCTCTGGCGTGCGGATCAGCTCAGACACATCCTCCCCGTTCAGGATCACCCGCTGCCCTGCATCGGTGTACCGCAATTGCAGCGCAATCTGGGGCAGGATCGCTGTAACCTGCAAGCCAGCCGCAGGATCCACACCTGCACGCTTCACGTACAGTCCCACTGCACGGTACAGCGCGCCTGTGTCAACATAAACAAGCCCCATTTCCCGGGCGATTTTTTTCGCCAGCGTACTTTTTCCGCTTCCGCTGGGTCCGTCGATTGCGATTCTGATTTTCTGATTCATATGATACCTCTCTGATCTTTCTATAAGTTTCTGCAAACTTTATAAGGCTCCCATGTGGGGGCTATCACGACCCAATACTCCCTCATTCTCTATTAAATAGATACTGGGCTGCGCCCAGTCCTGCCAGTCTGCCGGTAGACCATGCGATCTGTAAGTTATACCCGCCGGTATACGCATCCAAATCCAGCACCTCTCCGGCGAAAAACAGTCCCGGGACGGCTTTTGCCATCATGGTTTTCGGATCTATTTCCTTCACATCCACGCCGCCGCAGGTGATGATCGCTTCCTCTACGGGACGAAAAGCCGTAGGCATCAGTGTAAAATCCTTGAGCACAGCTGCCAGCCGTCCCCGCATTTCCTTCGTTATTCCTCCGGTTTTCATGCGAGGCGGAATGCCGCTGCGCGCTACCACCTCGGGAATCAGTACCCGGGGAAGCAAGTCCCCCAGCGAGTTGATAAAATCCTTTGCGGCATATTTCTGAATATCCCCCAACAGCCGGGCGTCCAGCTCTGCTTCGGACAGGGCAGGCTTCCAGTCAATGGACATGCGGTATTCCTGGATATCCCCCTCCTGCATATGGGCAGAAGCGGAAAGCACCAGAGGACCGCTGACGCCGAAATGGGTGAACAGCATCTCGCCCTGTTCTGAAAATACAGCTTTGTTATTCCGATAGACTGTCAGCCGCACATTTTTAGGGGACAGTCCCATCCATTCCCGGGTATCCTCCCGGCATACCACCGGTACAAGAGACCCGGTCAGCGGCGTTACATGGAGTCCTGCTTCTTCTGCCATATGGTGCCCGTCTCCTCTGGAGCCGGTGGCAGGGTAGGAGATCCCCCCTGTACAAACAATTACAGCAGGGTGAGAATACTCCCGCCCGCTGCGTGTACGAATCCCCCGCACAGCTTTGTCCGTATCATACAATATGCTCTGTACCTGCTCCCGTATGACGGGACAGTGCAATTGCCTGAGCCGACGCTCTAAGGCAGTGCAAATATCCGCCGCCCGGTCGGACACCGGAAACACCCGCCGTCCCCGCTCCGTTTTCAAGGGGACGCCGCTATCTTCAAAAAATTCCATTACATCGGAAGGAGAAAACCGATACAGGGCACTGTACAGAAATTTCCGGTTTCGGGTCACATGTTCCATTACCTGCGCCGGTGTGCAGTCATTGGTTACATTACACCGCCCCTTACCGGTAATCCGCAGCTTCTTGCCGCAGGCGGCGTTCTGTTCATATAACACTGCCTGTCCGCCGCTCTCTGCAACAGCGCAGGCAGCCATCATCCCTGCCGGACCTGCCCCGATTACAGCAACGGTATGCTTTGTCCGGGCGCTCACTGGGGCAAATCCTCTTTGGCAGAACCGCGCTTTTCATACACATTATATTCGTCCCAAACGGCTTCCAGATGCGCCAGTGTTGCGGCAACCATTTCCTGCCGCTTCATACCGATTGCGGCGAGAATCGCGTTTACAATCGACAAGGGTGCAACCAGCGAATCTGCAAAGGATGCCATATCACTTTTTGCACACAAAGTAGCATAGGCATTTTTCGCAATGGGAGCCTGCAAACTATCTGTAATTGCAATCACCTTTGCGCCGTTTAGCTGGGCAAAATCCACCGCATTGATAATCCGGCTGGAATACCGGGGAAAGCTGAAAGCGATTACCGTGTCTCCTTCTTCCAATTTCATAAGCTGTTCAAATACCTCACTGCTGCCTGTATTACGCAGCAGGTGCACATTGGGGAAAATGAGGCTCAGGTTATAGTCCAGAAATTCCGCGAGGGAAAAGGAGGAACGCATTCCTATAATATATATTTTCCCGGCGGACAAAATCGCTTCCACCGCATCGTCAAATGCACGGTGATCTACATGATCCAGTGTTGTACGGATTCGATCCGCGTCGGCGGCCAGCACCGCCTCCAGCACGCCTACTTCCCGGAACCGGGCATTTGCAACTTCCATACGCTGTACGCTGGTCAGACGTTTGCCAAGGGTATCCTGCATAGCCCGATGCAGCCCGGGATATCCGTCAAACCCAAGCTCAATGGCAAACCGCACCACGGTAGACTCAGACACATCCGCGTGCATTCCCAGCCGCGAGGCAGTCATATATGCTGCTTTTTCGCAGTGTTCGATTATAAAAGCTGCAATCCGTTTCTGCCCTTTGGACATACCGGGCATTGCTTTTTCTATCGTTTCAATCAGATCTAATGACATAATCGGATCCTTTCGTACGCAGTATCTGCGTCCACTGCCAAGAGGCAGTTCTTTTCTAATGTATCATTATAGCCCACCGGCACCGGATTGTCAAGTGCGGACGGATCGTGCAAACGCAGCAAACCCACGCTTCCCCCAGTAAAAAGGAAACTATCACAAACCAAAGCCTCCTCCCAGCAAAGCATCACCCACCAACCTATGCCCCCCTTGTGTAAAGGGGGGCTTTTTATATTTGTGCTATGCGGCTCCAGCACAAGGGAGCCTTTCATAATGTACCCCACTGTGGAGATGTGCAAGGCTTTCCAAAGCCCTTCCATTTGACAAGTACCCAAAACTTATGTATAATAGTGTAATTAGAGATATGTCTTTTATTTCCTGTATTACTTATCTGATATACAAAAGTCATGGAAAGGCACTGTTGATTATGAAAAAAACTGCAACTTTTCTTGCATTTTTATTTATACTGATCACTCTGATTCCCACTACCTACGCTGCGGCGGATCTGACCCACACACAAGAATATATTCCTGCATCTTATACCAAGCTTGGCTGGATTGGCTATCCCCCCCTTACCGTAGCAGCAGACGGTTCTTTTTCCCTTGAAGATACAGTCATACACTTCGGCTGCACTACAAAAATCGCACACATAAACCGCTCTGCTCCATACCCCTCCACCACCCATACATTTTCTGACGGCACGTTCTATTACAATCTCCGGCTTCTTGTAAATGAACGAGATTTTGACGACACCCCCTATCTGGTACTGTATGCCCGGCTGGAAGCGGAAAATCTGACCAAAGAGGATGTTCCCTTTCCCGCAGTATCCCCACAGCTGATTGCTCTGACAGATGTGCCCGGCGCAGTTACTCCGGGGAGCAAATCCGCCTGTGACTTTGCCGTAATCATCTGCGGGGGAGAAGGCGCGCTTCCTGCAGCAGATAAAGAAATGTTTGGAACCTTTGACGAGAACAATACTGCAATGGAAGCATTTTGGGAAAGACAGCTTGCGGACAGCTTTGCCTTCTCAGAAGCTCCGGAGCAGGCCCGATCCTACGCTGTGTCTCTGCAAACCGGATACGTAGATTTGCTGTGCGGCATCCCTGCAAATGAAGAAAGTTCCCTTATAGCTTTACTGCGGAGAGCCCCCGCAGACGCCGCTTCCCTGTCCTGCTTTGACGCCGCCCTCTATTTTATGAAAACAGCCGATACTGCCTTTTTGGATTCTGTATGGGAATCCCTGCAAAATAAGTATCAAAAACTGTGTGATGATTTAGAAACATACACCTTCACCGTATCGGAGCAGGAAGAAGAAGTGCATCTGCTTCCCGGAAGCAGCCCAGATACTGCACTGGAAGAAAATCTGAACGCACTGACACAGCTGAAAGCCTTCGCTTTCTTGTGCCGCGAGAAGGCTCCTTCTCTGGAGGGGTCTGTGCTGGCAGCCTATCAGGAGCTGCTTTCCTCCGTAGAAACCGTTATGCGCAATACCGTTTCCTACTGCACCTCCCATTGGTCTGTCACAGATTTGTCCGGCAGTCTTAACCAGGGAATTTTTCCGCTCTCTGCAAAACACAGCGTCTGTGCCGCTGTAAACTGGTATAAAAAAGATTCTGTCTTCAGCACGCCGGCTGGCGGAACCTATTTGAAGCGTCTTGCCCGACAGCAGCTTCCCTATTTAGAGGAAACTATATTTTCAGATTCCTTTTCCTTTGCAGATTCTATCGTATCCCAAACCGAGGACGGTACTGTGAGCATCGGTCAGGGATTGCCCGGCGCATGGCTGACTACAGAAGAACGCCTGTCCTTTGAAAACTACCCCCTATCCGACGGGCACACGTTAGGCTGTACCATTTCCGGAAAAGAAAATGAAATCCGCGTAAAACTTTCTCCCACCGCGCCCACAGCTGTCTCCCTGGAACTTCCTATATTTTTCAATAATATCGAATATGCTTCCTGCGGATTTGATTCAGAAAACGGAATCGTCAGTGTTCCTGCCGGTATTACGGAAGTTACCGTGCGGCTGAAAAAAGATATAGAAACAACTGTACAGACCCAGCAAAACGAACATGCGCTGGAAGCTGCCATTGCCGCCTTTGAAGGGATTCACCTTGGGGAATATACAAAGTATTCTGTCTCGCTGTTCTCACCTGCGCTGGAAAATGCGAAGGCTGCCCGGACAGGTCCTGCATCTGAAATGCATAAAGCTGCGTCTGAACTGCAAAAAGCCGCAGCAAAGCTTTCCAAAATCCAATCTGCCTACACACTGTCCCTGCATCAGGAAAACAGTACGTCTGCGGGCGATTTGGAAGCAGATGAAATCTTGCAGACCTTTACAAGTAAAAAAGCAGGTACTTTATCGGAAATTTTTATTAAAGGCACTCACTCTGAAGGAATGACCGCTGTAATCTACAGCCTGCAAAAAGACGGGGTTTCTCCGGGAGATCTTTTAGGAGAAGCAAAGGGCAAAGCCACAAACACCGGCATTTTGTTTTCCTTTTCCGTTGAACTGGAGGCGGACACAGGGTATTTGCTGTCTGTATCCTCCGAAACCGGATCCGTTACTCTTCCGGTATATCATATCCCCCAGGACGCACCCATTCTATATGCAAAAACGGATGCCAACACGACAGCGTACGATCTTACCTGCATCGGCGCTGCGCTGCAAATCACCCAAGCGAATCTGGAAGATCTGGACATTTTTTTAGAAAAATGTATCAGTGCCGATATTTCTGCTTACA
>CANTEM010000060.1 GCA_947652805.1 uncultured Clostridia bacterium
TTAGGCATGATTAAAGCAAGCAAGGCGGGATTTTTATTCAAAAGTACAGAGCAGGTGAAAGGCGGGGTATAGCATGATTATACTTGGGATTGACCCCGGCATTGCAATCGTGGGATGGGGTGTGCTTCGGTATGAGGGAAGAAGCTTTGTCCCGCTGGCATACGGTTCTATCCAGACAAAGGCGGGAGAGAAAACGGAAGAACGGCTTTTACAGATTCATCGGGCGCTTGGACAGATTCTGGACAAGTATCATCCGGATGCTATGTGCGTGGAGGAGCTTTTCTGGAACACAAACCAGAAAACGGGTATCATCGTGTCAGAGGCAAGGGGCGTCATCCTGATGACCGCCCATGAACGGGGGGTTCCCATATCGGAATATACACCGCTGCAGGTAAAACAGGCGGTGGTCGGCTACGGACGCGCAGACAAAAAACAGGTGATTACTATGGTAACTTCTTTCCTAGGACTGCGGGAAGCGCCGAAACCGGATGATACGGCGGACGCGCTGGCAATTGCAATCTGTCACGGACACAGCGCTTTTTCCCGAATCGGGCAGTTTTACAATAACTAATTACAGAATGTGGTGGAACAATGTGGGCAAATGATACATGGAAAGATTATGCACTGCTGGACGCATCGGCAGGAAAGCGGCTGGAACGCTGGGGGGATTATATTCTGATCCGTCCCGACCCCCAGGTGATCTGGAATACGGAGCGGAAAAATCCCCTTTGGAAATCGGCGGATGCAGTCTACAAGAGAAGCAAATCCGGGGGCGGCGCATGGACAGTGTGCAAAATTCCGGAAAGCTGGAATATACAGTACGGCGCACTCACGTTTCAACTCCGCCCCATGGGATTCAAGCATACAGGACTATTTCCGGAGCAGGCGGTCAACTGGGATTGGTTTTCCCAAATCATCCGCAGCGCTGTCGCGGCGGGACGAAAGCCGAATGTGCTGAACCTGTTTGCCTATACCGGCGGGGCCACGGCAGCGGCGGCAGCGGCAGGCGCGTCTGTATGCCATGTGGATGCGGCAAAGGGTATGGTACAGGCCGCAAAGGAAAACCTGCGTTTGTCCGGGCTGGGCGAAGCGCCGGTCCGGTATATTGTGGATGACTGCAAAAAATTTGTGGAGCGGGAAATTCGGCGCGGAAAGAAATATGACGCAGTGATTATGGATCCGCCGTCCTACGGGCGGGGACCGGGGGGCGAAATCTGGAAGCTTGAGAACTGTGCCCATGAGTTGATTTCCCTTGCCGCGTCCCTTATGACGGATAATCCGCTGTTTTTCCTTGTGAATTCGTATACGACGGGACTTTCTCCGGCAACAATGGGATATATGGTCATGCAGGCTATGGGAAGAAGGGGACAAATTGATACCGGCGAGCTTGGACTGCGGGTAGAGGAAACGGGACTTTTGCTTCCTGCGGGCGCCAGCGCCCGGTGGACGCCGAATAATACTACAGCAAAGAAATCGGAGAAGTAAATGAGCACCATAATAAAAGCAGAGCATTTATCCTATTCCTATCCGGGGGATGAGGAAGGGCAGTCGGTACAGGCACTGCGGGACGTAAGCTTTTCCATTGAAGAAGGAGAATTTGTGGCAATTTTGGGTCACAACGGCTGCGGGAAATCTACGCTGGCAAAGATTCTCTGTATGATTCTTCTGCCGGAGGAGGGAAAGCTGTACATCGACGGCAAAAATATGACCGAGGACAGCATAACGGAAGCGGATATCAATGACGGCCGCCGCAAAGTAGGCATGGTGTTTCAGAATCCGGACAACCAATTGGTGGCAACAATCGTAGAAGAAGATATTGCTTTCGGGCCGGAAAATCTGGGGTTGCCCCCGGAAAAAATCCGCCAGCGGGTAGATTGGGCGCTGAAAACAGTGGGCATGACGAAATATGCCCGCCATGCGGCGCACCGCTTGTCCGGCGGACAGAAACAACGTGTCGCCATTGCCGGCGCCATTGCTATGCGCCGGAAATGTATTATTTTTGACGAAAGCACCGCAATGCTGGATCCCCACGGAAGAAAAGAAGTCATGGATACTATTTCCCGATTGAATCGGGAAGAGGGAATCACGGTTATCCATATTACCCATTATATGAACGAGGCGACCATGGCGGATCGGGTGCTGGTGATGCAGCAGGGCGGTATCATAATGGAGGGAAAACCCACGGAGGTTTTCAGCCGCGCAGAAGAGCTGTGGCAGGCGAAGCTGGATGTCCCCCAGACTACGGAACTGCTTTGGCATGTCCGGCAGGCGGGTTATGATGTGGCGCTGGATATCTTTGATCCGGCAGATTGCGCTGCCGAAATTGCAAGAGCCTTGGAAGGAAAAACACATGGCGGAAATAACACTTGAAAATGTAACCTATGTTTACGGAAAAGGCGCGCCGTATGAGATGCGTGCCCTGGACGATGTAAGCCTTACCTTCCGTCCGGGAGAGGTGACCGGTCTCATCGGTCACACCGGCAGCGGGAAATCTACGCTTGTGCAGATGCTCAACGGCCTTTTGAAGCCGGATAGCGGCAGAGTGCTTCTGGACGGAAAGGATATTTGGGCAGATCCGAAGAAAATCCAGGAAATCCGGTTTCGGGTAGGGCTGGTGATGCAGTACCCTGAATATCAGCTGTTTGACGAAACGGTAGAAGCAGATATTGGATTCGGCCCGAAAAATATGGGCATGGAACCGGAAAAAATCAAACAGGCGGTTGCACGTGCGGCGCAGTTTGCAGGGCTTTCGCCGGAACTGCTCAGCAAATCTCCCTTTGACTTGTCTGGCGGACAGAAGCGGCGTGCAGCCCTTGCGGGAGTTATGGCTATGGAGCCGGATGTTCTGGTGCTGGACGAGCCTGCGGCGGGATTGGATCCTGGAGGACGCAGGGAGATTCTCGGCAGAATCCGGAAATATCAGCAGGAAAGCGGAGCAAACGTGATTATCGTTTCCCACAGTATGGAAGATATGGCGCTGTACTGTGACCGGGTTCTGGTGATGGAAAATGGGAAACTGGTCATGAGCGGCACCCCGGCAGAGGTGTTCAGCCGGGCGGAGAAGCTGATCGCCGTAGGACTGGACGTACCCCAGATCACCCGTGTGGCACGGGCGCTGCGGGAGGTTGGCGTAGATATTGGCTTGGATATATATACGGTGAAATTTGCCGCGCAGCGGCTGCTGTCTGGGAGGATAAC
The DNA here is from genome assembly GCA_947652805.1 of uncultured Clostridia bacterium. Lineage (GTDB taxonomy): Bacteria > Bacillota > Clostridia > Oscillospirales > CAG-272 > Avispirillum. The sequence goes on from CANTEM010000060.1 coordinate 3,199, forward strand.
GCATGAAAGCTGATATTGCATTCGGACAGTATTATGAGGGAAATTCCTTTCTGCACAGACTGGATCCCCGGTGGAAGATTCTCTTTTCGATTTTTTATATAGTGGTCATTTTTCTTGCAAAAAATGTGTTTGCCTTTGCTCTGCTGGTGCTGTCGGCAATCCTGTTGATTCTCGTCAGCCGCATTCCCCTGCGCATGATTTTGCGGGGACTCAAGCCGCTTATTTTTATTATAGCCTTTACTGCAATCATCAATATTTTTTGGCTGAAGGGCAAAACGGTACTGGTGGATTGGTGGATCATCCATATTTATCTGGAAGGGATTATAAACGCGCTGTTGATCGTGGTGCGGGTCGTGATTCTGGTAGCTGGAACCAGCGTACTACTGACGTATACAACAACACCCCTTGCGCTGACAGACGGCCTGGAACGGCTTCTGTCACCCTTGGCAAAGATTCGGCTTCCTGTACATGAATTTTCCATGATGATGACCATAGCCCTGCGTTTCATTCCCACGTTGGTGGAGGAGACGGACAAGATCATGAATGCGCAAAAGGCGAGAGGGGCTGATTTTTCAACAGGCTCCTTGGCGCGCCGTGCAAAAGCGTTGATTCCGATTTTGATTCCCCTTTTCATATCTGCTTTCCGCCGCGCGGAGGAATTGGCAACTGCTATGGAATGCCGGTGCTATACAGGCGGGAAAGGGCGTACCCGTATGAACATTCTCCATTCCAGCTGGCGGGATTTGGCGATGTGCCTGACCCTTTGCGCGCTGTGTGCAGGGGTGGTGCTGCTCAATCATTTTGCCCCCGGCTATACATTGGCAATGTAAACGGATCATTATGAAAATTGTATTAAAAGTGCAATATATCGGCACCGGATACTGCGGGTTTCAGTGCCAGAAAAACGGCGCAAGCATACAGGAGGTTTTGACTCAGGCGGCGTCCCGGGTGTTCGGCAGACCCTGCAGCATCACCGGATGCAGCAGAACGGACGCCGGCGTCCATGCCCTTGGATATGTATGCGCTGTAGCTCCCGGAGACGGCGAGCTTACAGAAGATTGGTGCAGAATCCCCATAGGGAAGATCCATCGGGCGTTTGCTCCGGTGCTGCCGCCGGACATTTCCGTATGTGCCGCCGCTCCTGTGCCTGACGGATTTCATCCCCGGTATGATACGGTACAAAAGGAATATGTGTATCGCATTTGGGATGCTCCCTGCGAAAATCCTTTTGTCCGGGGGAGAAGTTATCACAGCATCCGCCGAATCACCCCGGCGATGCTGGAACGTATGCAAACCGCCGCGGCGGCATATGTTGGGCGGCAGGATTTCCGTGCTTTTATGGCGGGAGAGCCTGGTGAAAAGGATACCGTCCGCACAGTGATGTATGCAGACGTGGCGCGGGAAGCAGACGGCATGGTAGTATTTTCTGTTGCTGCAAACGGATTTTTATATAATATGGTACGGATTATGACCGGAACACTGCTGGAGGTGGCAGCCGGAAAAATATCCCCACAGGATATTCCGGAGATTGTTGCATCCGGCGACAGAAATCGCGCGGGATTTACCGTTCCGCCGGAGGGACTCTACCTGCGTGCGGTGGAGTATCCAAAGCAGATTCTATGGCAGTGTGAATAAATTTTTCGGAGAGGAGGAACGCATATGGCGGGCAAAAAAAACGACTGGGAGCAGGATGAGCTGATCCGAACAGGCAGTCGGCGAAAAAAGGCGTCCGGCAGGCGGGTGCGGGGAAGAAAAGCACCGGATGATCCGGTGGCACGCAAAAAGAAGCGTCCGGCGCATATCCCGATTGCATTGGATGATGAAGCGCCTGCTGTTAACAGCTATTATATAGCCATTGCGGATCGCTACAGATGGGCGCGGCTGTTGTCTGTCATTCTTTTGGTGGCGTTTTTGCTGGTCATGCTCCTCTTTTACCGGAAAAATATTACATACGGGAACCTGATGTATCTCATCCGGGATTTGGATACCGGTATGGTATCTGCGGTAGGAAAATATGCGGATATCAGTTATGAGCGGCAATACGCACCTTCCTTTGCCCTGTTCCGGGATCGGATCGCCGTTGCCGGTGCGTCCGGATTTCGTTTGTATAATGCATCGGGATCTAAGGAATTAGATTATGAAAGCGCTTACGGTGATCCCCGGCTGGTTGTAGGAAACAAATATGCATTGCTGTATGATACAGTGGGGAAATCCTATTCCATGTATACGACCATCGCCCGGGTGCTCAACAGCGAAGCGGACCGGGTAATTGAGGATGCGGCAGTGGCGGACGACGGTACCTATGCACTCCTTACCGGATCGGATGAATCCAAATATCTGATCACTGTCTACAGCCCGGATTTTAAGCCCCTTGCAAAATATTATAAAGACAAATATGTAATAGATATTGCACTGGATTCTAAAGGCGAGCATATGGCTGTCCTGTCTGCCGGTGCAGCCGGGGCAGGCGCATATTGCGAGGTTATGTTCTGCACGGTAGGCAGTGAGAAAACAGCGTCTGTGGAGCTGCAAAATACGATGCCTTTGTTTGCAGGATATGCCGAGAACGGCAGACTTGCGGTGGTTTGCGACAACAAGGTTTTGTTTTATGATGGAGACAGTCTGTGCGGACAGTATGACATTGCAGGCGCTGTTCCGGTGGGATTTGATTTGAGCGGGGATTTTCTTGCCCTTGCTGTGTCAAAAAATGCGGTTGGCTCAGAAAATGATATAATTCTATTTGACACCGAAGGCAATATCATATATAATAATACAATCAATGAAAAAATCCGGATGATTGCATTGGAAGGACAGCGGGCTATATACGTCCTTTGTGAGGACAAAGTACAGCAGTATCCTGTGTCCAGCGGGGATCCGGTCACAGAAAGTCTTCGGGGAGAGGCGTTGGACATCCTGCCTGCATCGGGCGGTGCGGTCATTTGTGAAGCCGGCGGAACATATTCTCTCTTTTTCGGTGAATGAGCCGGAAAGTTCTGCAATACAATATATAGAAACGTGCGTGCTTTCAGAAAGGCATGGTTGTAATATGCATTTTATATTGGATATAGTGATTGTCGCCCTGTGTGTACTAACAATTTTGGTAAGCTACAAACGTGGATTTTTTAAGTCTGTAATGAGTCTTTGCTCCGGAGTCGGCGCGCTGCTGGTAGCATATACGTTTACGCCCAAGCTTGCCATTATTGTAAAAGAAAAGTTTTTGCTGGATAAAATCGCCGGCGGTGTGGTGGATACCCTTGCTTCTATGGCAAAAGCGGGTGCGGACGGCGCTCAGAATATGGTGTACGACTTGTCCAAGCTTTTGGAGAATTCACAGTTTTTGAAAATCCTGGATCAGTACGGGGCAGATTCTCAGCACATAACAGAGCTGATCAACAGTGCCAACGACGGCAGCCATGCTGCTGTAGAGCAGGTGTCCTATGCAGTGGCGGATCCGATTGCCGGAACCATTGCAAATATTGCTGTGTTTATCGGATTGTTTCTGGCGGCAATTCTGGTACTGCGGCTGATTACATGGGCAATCGGCATTGTGTTTACGCTTCCTGTGCTGCGCGGTGTGGATAAAATGCTGGGACTTGTTTTTGGTGTGATCAGTGCACTGCTCTTTGTATGGATTTTTGCTATGGTGGCAGATGCGGCAGTGCAGGCAATTGCTTCCGTTGCTCCGGGAACGATAGATGCATCCATATTAGACGACTCTGTTCTGTTGAAATTTTTTGCCCGGTATAATCCGATAGAAGCAATAACGAACGCTGTTTTTGGTCATTAAACTGTAATTTATAAACTTTTTCAGAAAGGTTCACTTTTATGAAGGCAAAGTACATTCCGAATATTTTGTCAATTATACGGCTTCTTATGTCATTTGCGTTTGCAGCC
>CANTEM010000061.1 GCA_947652805.1 uncultured Clostridia bacterium
AAGAAGAACAAAATCAAATTTTGTTTGCTTTGCAAGGGATGATAAAAGTAAGAGGGAACAGAGGATAAAGAACCGGAAATCGCACCCTTTAAATGCGAGCTCTGCGGTTCTGATATGGTGCTGCGTTCCGGGCGGTACGGGGCGTTCTATGCTTGTGTGAAGTATCCTACCTGTAAATTTACCAAGCAAAAGGTAAAGGAACTGGGTGTAAACTGCCCTCAGTGCGGCAGCCCTCTTGTAACAAAATACGGAAAAAACCGTACGGTCTTTTACAGCTGCTCAAAATATCCGGACTGCAATTTCTCTTCCTGGGATCTGCCTACTGCTGAAAAATGCCCGGATTGCGGAGAAATGCTGTATCGCAAAAAAGGAAAAAATATGCTCATTTGTAAAAAAGACGGTTGCGGATATAAGCGGGACCTTCCCGCTGAGGAAGAAAAAGCATGACGGTGACGATAATCGGCGCAGGTCTGGCAGGCTGTGAAGCGGCCTACCAGGCGGCGCGTCTTGGCGCAGATGTAGTGCTATACGAAATGAAACCCAAGAAAATGACGCCCGCCCATTCCTATAAAGGATTTGCGGAACTGGTTTGCTCTAATTCTCTGCGCAGTGCAGATATAACCAGCGGCGTGGGACTTTTAAAGGAAGAACTGTCCCGCATGGGTTCTCTTATTATGGAAACGGCAAAAGCTACCAGCGTGCCTGCCGGGGGCGCAATGGCAGTGGATCGCACTGCCTTCTCTGACTATATAACGGAGAAAATCCGCACCAATCCCCGTATTCGGATCGTGGAAGAAGAAGTAACGGAAATTCCCGAGGATGGGATTACGGTGATTGCCACAGGTCCTCTTACTTCCGATGGGCTGGCGGATAAAATCGCAGAATTGGTCGGTGGAAAACAACTGTCTTTTTTTGACGCAGCGGCACCGATTGTAGATTTTTCAACCATTGATATGGATAAAGCGTTTTTTGCTTCCAGATATGGAAAAGGAACGCCGGATTATATCAATTGTCCTATGAATAAGGAAGAGTACACAGCTTTTTATGAGGCATTGATCACTGCCGAGGAGGCGCACCTTCATGATTTTGAAAAAGGGGAAAAGCTGAAGGTATTTGAAGGATGCATGCCGGTAGAGGTTATGGCGCGCCGGGGAGAAGATACTTTGCGGTTCGGTCCTATGAAGCCGGTGGGAATCAGCCGTCCCGGAACGGAAGAAAAGTATTATGCAGTGGTGCAGCTCCGCAAGGAAAACAGAGAAGGCACCATGTATAATTTGGTGGGCTTTCAGACGCATCTTACTTTTCCGGAGCAGCGGCGTGTGTTCCGGATGATTCCCGGACTGGAAAACGCAGCATTTCTGCGGTACGGTGTCATGCATAGGAATACATTCCTTCATTCACCTATGCTTCTGCGTGCGGACTATTCTATGCGTGAGCGGGAAAATCTTTTTTTTGCCGGACAGATGACCGGTGTGGAGGGATATGTGGAATCAGCAGCTTCCGGCTTTGTTGCAGGGATCGCAGCTGCGCGGCGGGGGCTTGGCGCGGGAGTGACGCTGTTCCCGAATACTACAATGATCGGCGCGATGGCGCGCTATGTAAGCGAGGGTGGGACAGCGGCATTTCAGCCGATGAACGCAAATTTCGGGATTATTCCAAATCCACCGGAGAAAATCCGGGGCGGCAAAAAAATCCGTTATGCCTTTTATGCACAGCGCGCACTGGATGAAATAGATAACTTAATAGATAAAGGATTTTTGAACATATGAAAATCATACTGGATGCAATGGGCGGCGACTACGCTCCTTTAGAAGTAGTAAAGGGCGCAGCAATTGCCGCCGGGCAATATTCTCAGACGCAATTGGTACTGACTGGGAATGAAGAAAAGATCCGCCGTGCGGCAAAAGAAGCAGATGTATCTTTAGATAAGCTGCAAATTGTGCATACGGAAGAAGTCATTACCATGGAAGACGATCCTATGTCTATCTTGAAATCCAAAAAACATTCTTCTATGGGCACGGGGCTGAAATTGCTGCGTGAGGATGGGGACGCGTTTATTTCCGCAGGAAATACCGGCGCACTCCATACTGGAGCATCCCTGATTGTACGGTGCCTGCCAGGCGTACATCGGGCATGCATTGGAACGGTGCTGCCTTTTGTAACGCCGGTTCTTTTACTGGACAGTGGTGCAAACGCATCCATTCAGCCGGAATATCTTGCACAGTGGGCGCTCACCGGTACGGTGTATGCTTCTAAAATACTCGGCGTGGAAAATCCCAAGGTGGGACTGTTGAATATCGGCGCTGAGGAAACAAAAGGAACACCTGCGGCAGTAGCGGCTTATAAAATTCTGAAGGAACTTCCGGGAATTCAGTTTGTTGGAAACGTGGAAGCCAGAGAGGTGCCCTTCGGCAAGTGCGATATCCTGCTTACCGATGGGTTCACCGGCAATATCCTTTTGAAATACACAGAAGGAATGGGCGCGATGTTCTTCGGAATGATCAAGAATTTGTTTTATCAGAATGCAGTTACAAAGGTGGCAGCGCTGGCGGTTAAAAAAGGACTGCGTAATATTCGGGATACCTTTGACGCATCTGCTTATGGCGCTGCTCCTATAATCGGTCTGGCAAAGCCTGTGTTTAAGGCCCATGGAAATTCCGATGCGCCTACGATTGCAAATGCAGTACGACAGGCAGTGCGGTATCTGGAAAGCGGCGCGGCGCGCGCCATGGCGGAACTGTCCTTCGCCGGTGCACAGACAGAATAACAGCATATGATTATGATAAGGAAGTACAGCCATGTCTGAGAATGTAAAATTGCCATTGGATCCCGGTCTTTTAGAAAAAACGATTGGGTATACATTTCATAATAAGGAACTTTTGCAAACGGCTCTGACCCATTCCTCTTATACGAATGAGCTGCGTTCCAAAGGGATAGACAGCCAGTGCAACGAGCGGCTGGAGTTTCTGGGAGATTCTGTTTTGTCCGTAATCGTCAGCAGATTTTTGTTTGGGGAATTTGCATCCCGTCAGGAAGGGGATCTTACCAAAATCCGCGCTGCGGTAGTTTGCGAAAAAGCCCTTGCAAAATATGCTGCGAAGATTTCTCTGGGAAGCTATCTGCTTCTGGGTCACGGAGAAGATAAAAATGACGGCAGACACCGTCCTTCCATTACAGCGGACGCTTTTGAAGCCCTGCTGGGTGCATTTTATATTGATTCCGGATATGATTGTGACAAAATAGCTGTGTTTTTGCTTCCTTTTGTGCAGGAGGAAATTGCCTTTTCCGGTGAAGATGCTTCTTTTATAGATTATAAAACGGCCCTGCAACAAATCGTGCAGCAGGCGAGCGGGGAAAAGCTTCGATATGTTTTGGTTGGTGAGAGCGGACCGGATCATGATAAAGTTTTCCAGGTGGAGGCGCGTCTGAATTCCAATGTGATCGGACACGGAAGCGGCAATACCAAACGTGCTGCGGAACAGAATGCAGCAAAGGAAGCCCTTGCGCTTTTCGGAAATCCGGAACAAAAGTAATCGGGACGGAATGAATCTTTCCAGATTCATTCCGTTATACTTGTAACGCCGTGTGAAAGGAGCCAACAGTGAAACATAGCAACATTCCGATTTTTATACAGCATATGGGCTGCCCAAATCAGTGCGTTTTTTGCGATCAGCACACGATTACGGGAGCCCATTCTTTTTGCGAGGAATCTGTTCGCAGGGATATTGACGCCGCTTTGGCTACAATGGGAGACCGCACCTGCGAAATTGCTTATTTCGGTGGATCGTTTACCGGAATTGACAGGGAACAAATGCTCCGCCTTCTGGAACTGGGACAGGAATATACAGAGCGGGGCGCAGTGTGCGGGATCCGTTTGTCTACACGCCCGGACTATATTTCCCCGGAAATTGTGGAAATTCTTCTGCAATATCCTATATGTGCGGTAGAGCTTGGGATCCAAAGCATGGATGACAGGGTGCTGGCAGCCAGCAGACGGGGACATAGTGCAGCCGATACGGTACAAGCATGCAAACTTTTGCGAGAAGCAGGCATTCCGTTTGTAGGACAGATGATGATAGGATTGCCGGAATCCAGCGGACAGTCTGAGACAGAAACTGCAAAATGTATATGCAGTATGGGGGCCTGTGGGGCAAGAATCTATCCCTGCATTGTATTTCAGCATACCGCCCTTGCCGATATGGTGCGCAGTGGAAGCTATAGCCCTATGTCTGTGGAGGAAGCTGTTGCGCGCAGCGCCGCTGTGTTGGAGATTTTTGATGCATGGGGCGTGCCGTGCCTGAAAATCGGATTGCATGACGGACAGGGTCTCCATGATCCAGATACATATTTTGCAGGCCCCCATCATCCGGCGCTGGGGGAAATGGTGCGTTCCCGGGTATTTTTACACAAGATAGAAGCGGTCTTGCAGACGCTTGGCGGAGTGCAGGAAAAGGCGATTCAGATTGCAGTACCTGCGGGATGCATTTCCATGGCAACCGGACAGAAAAAGGAAAACAAACTGCGTATTTTGGAAAAAACCGGAGCAAAATCCGTGAAAATTCTTGAAAACAAAGCCCTGTGCGGCTATAATATTACTATTGATGTTTTATAAAATTTTGGAAGAAATGAAAAAAGAGGTGGCGCTGTGTATCTGAAAACGTTGGAGCTTCATGGATTCAAGTCTTTTCCGGAAAAAACAGTTCTGCATTTTAATCCCGGCGCTACTGTTATTGTAGGACCGAACGGAAGCGGTAAATCCAATATTATAGATGCGATGCGCTGGGTGCTTGGAGAATTGTCTACGAAAAATATCCGGGGCAGTAAAATGGAAGATGTAATTTTTGTAGGCGCAGACGGACACCGTCCCATGAGCTTTGCGGAAGTTTCCGTGACTTTTGACGATTCTGAAAAGCCCCGTAAGCTCAATTGCCCCCATGAGGAAGTAACGGTAACCAGACGATACTACCGAGGCGGAGAAAGTGAATACCTGATCAACCGGCAGGCATGCCGCTTGAAAGATATATACGAGCTTTTTATGAATACGGGAATCGGCAGAGAAGGATATTCCATTGTCGGTCAGGGAAAAATAGCAGAGATCATTTCCAAGCGCAGTGAGGACCGGCGGGGGATTTTTGAAGAAACTGCTGGCATTTCAAAGTACCGTTATAAAAAAACAGAGTCCCAGAAAAAGCTGTCTCAGACAGAAGAAAATATGACCCGTGTGCTGGATATCTTTTCCGAGTTGGAAAATCGCGTGGGACCTTTGGAGCGAGATGCCCAGAAAGCACGCAGGTATTTGGAATTATATGAGGAAAAAAAGCAGCTTGATGTGTCCGTCTGGCTATATGATATGGAAAAGCTGCGGGGAGATGTGGATACGTTTGGGGTGCAGTGTCGCCAATCTGCACATGAATTGGAAATGGCGCAGGATACGGAAACCCAGTTAGAAGCCCAGTACGAGCGAATGTTTGACGCGTCCCAGGAAAATAAACAGGTTTCGGGACAGTTATACGAGAAAATCAAGGAAGTGACCAGCCAGATCCATCAGTTGGAAAATAATTACCGTACACTGGAATCTGATATTGAACATAAGACAGCGATGGCACAGGCAGCAGACGGAGCAGAGCAAAAGGCGGCGGATGCTGCGCAGAAGGAAGAAGCATATGCAGGACAGCTGCGGCTGCGGTTACAGGAAAACGAGCAGGAACTGGACAAACTGCGCGACGCGATTGCTGCCCTTGAAGCAGAGAAAAATACTGCCGCAGAAACCAAGACGGCGCTGGAGGAAAATTTGGCGCAGGCGCTGCGGAACATGCAGGAAAAGGAAAGCGCCCTTGGGGAGCTGCGGGTTCGATTCAGTGTATTGCAAAACAGCATGCATACCCAGAGCGACCGCCAGACGCAAATCGGTGAGGAAACAAAACGGTATCAGGGCAAGCTTGCTGAAATTGAAACGGGACTGGAAGCGTGCCGCGCTTCTGTGGAATTGTATGAAACAGCACTGAAAAAATCCGACGATGAAGTTGCCCGCTGCGATAGAGAACTCCTTGCTCTCTCTGACAAGGCGGAAATCGAACGGAAGAACCTGGCGGGGCTGCGTGCATCAGCCGAGGCGCTGGCGAGTCGGATCGGTGCGCTGGTGCGGATGCAGGAGCATTTTGACGGATATAACAACAGCGTTCGTTTTGTGATGAAAGCGCACGCGGAAGGCAGACTGAAAGGAATCCACGGTCCCGTATCCCATTTGATCCGGGTTAACGAGGAATATCGGGTCGCATTGGAAACGGCGCTGGGCGCGAATATGCAGAATATCGTGGTAGACGATGAGGCTTCAGCCAAAGCGGCGATTTATGCTTTGAAAAATGCGAGCGCAGGACGGGCGACGTTTTATCCTCTGACGTCCATCCAGGGCGGGACGAGAAATCGCGAGTTGCTGGATGCCGCCGGACAGCCGGGTTTTGTTGGTTATGCGGATGAACTTTTAGAAACCCGGGAACAGTATAAGCAGGTGATTGCAAGCATTATCGGGCGTATTGCTGTGTTTGACAATATTGAAAACGGTACAAGTGTTGCCAGACGGTGCGGTTGGAAAATACGGATTGTTACCCTTGACGGTCAGCAGATCAATATGGGCGGCTCTCTTACCGGCGGTTCTGTCCGCAAGGATTCAGGTATGCTGAGCCGCGGCGCGCATATTGATAAGCTGCGGGCACAAAAAGAGGCTGCCGACAAGGAAGTAGAAGCATCCAATGACCTTTTGCAAAAGCTGGATGCAAAAATTACGGAATTGCAGAATTATCGCCGTAAAGAAGATGAAAAGGCGAAGCTTTCTGAGGTGATGCTTCGTACGGAGCGAACCCAGTTGGATGAATATGAAGCAAACCGGGGCGTCATCAGCAATTTGCTGGAGCAGCTTGTCGCAGATCAGGAGCAGTTGACTGCGCTGGGACAGCGGGGCGGTGCAGATTTGCAG
>CANTEM010000062.1 GCA_947652805.1 uncultured Clostridia bacterium
TTGTGCAAGGGAAGGCAGGGGAAGAAGGGGCATGTCGTAAAAGGAGGAATCTATTCGTCAGCTGCTGCTGTTGCTTGTGGTTAGTATTGCTGTAGCTGCTGCGGCAAGTTATGTGCCTGTAAAACGGATTGCTTCCAAGCGTCCGATTGATGCAATCCGCAACAGATAAAACTGAATTTAAGAAAGCGTAGAAAAATCATGAAAAATGTTTTGCAATATCTTGAAAAATCTGCTATAATGCACCCTGGGAAAATTATTTTTGCAGATGCGGACAAATCGGTAACATACGCTTCCTTTGTGGAAACGGCGATGGCTGTAGGAACAGCCATCGCCTCCCCCCTAGGGGGGAGGCGAAACTGCCCGATTGCAGTTATAATGCCCCGTTCTGTAGAAAACCTCATCGCCATGATGGGGGTGGTATACAGCGGGAATTTTTATGTTGTAATCGACTGCGAAATGCCCCGGGCAAGAGTGGAAAAGATTTTTGGAACCCTACAGCCGGCGGCGGTGATTCTGCCCCGGGAATGGAAGGATGAACGCAGCGCATGGGCGCCGGATATCCCATTTTTTGCATATGAGGATTGTGCCGGAACAGTGGCAGATAACGCGCTGCTTGGTGCAATTCGCGGCGCTATGGCGGATACGGATCCCCTGTATGCGCTGTTTACTTCCGGTTCCACAGGCAATCCGAAGGGAGCTGTGCTTAGTCACAAAAATGTAATTGCCTATTCCAAATGGTATGCCGATACGTTCTCTATTACAGAAAAGACAGTGTTTGCAAATCAGACGCCGTTCTATTTCAGCATGTCTGTGTCGGACATTTTTTCTACCATGCGCACGGGCGCGACGCTGCACATTATTCCCAAAAGTCTGTTTTCTTTCCCGGTAAAGCTGATTGAATTTCTCAACGAACGCCAGGCAAACACGATTTATTGGGTTCCTTCCGCACTTTGCATTGTTGCAAACTGGAAGGTATTGGATTATGTGATGCCTGCGCATTTGGAAAAGATTCTTTTTGCAGGTGAAGTAATGCCGGTACGGCAGTTGAATTACTGGATGGATAAGCTGCCGGATGCTGTGTTTGCCAACTTGTTTGGACCCACGGAAACAACGGACATATGTACCTATTATGTAGTGGACAGAAAATTTGACGACAGCGATACCCTTCCCATTGGCAGAGCTTGCGACAATTGCGATGTATTTATCATTGGTGAGGACGGCAAACCGGTGTCCCGGGGGGAAGAAGGAGAGTTGTATGTCCGCGGTTCCTTTGTAGGAATGGGATATTATAATGATCCGGAAAAAACTGCCGCCGCGTTTGTCCAGAATCCTTTGCAAAACAGCTATCCCGAACGGGTGTATAAAACAGGAGACCTGGTGCGGGAGAATGAGCGGGGAGAGCTGTTGTATATTTCCCGCAAGGATTTTCAGATCAAGCACATGGGCTACCGGATTGAACTCAGCGAAATAGAGGCAGCCGCCGGAGCGATTCCGGAAATCAAAGCCTGTGCCGCAGTGTATGACGGAAGTCAGGACAAGATTATCCTTGTATATCAGGGAAAGCGTCTGGATGACGCTGTGCTGTGTCAAACCCTTGGAGGGCGGTTGCCGGCATATATGATGCCCAGCTCCTTTATCCGGGTGAAGGCAATGCCCTATAATCAAAACGGGAAAATTGACCGGACATATTTGCGGGACAATTATGCCTCTCTTGCATCTGCACCGTGTACCGTTTGATGTTTGTGAAAACGTAGTATGCCTCCTTTGTGCAAATTACCACTGAACAAAAAGGCTCGCAAAACCCAAAGATTCTCTCGTGTATTTACCAATGAATCAAAAGCCTCCCTTTGCACAAGGGAGCCAAGCGGAGAGGAAAACCTGTGCCGCTCTCCAGCTGGGGGAGCCTAATCAAAACTTTATAATCATAGAAAGGATTTTTTATCATGGAAGAACTGCTTACTATTCTGGAGAACCTCAAGCCCGGCGTGGATTTCGCCGCACAAACAGATCTGATCGAGGATCACATTTTGGATTCTATGTCGGTTGTTATGCTGGTAGGTGAACTAAACGACGAATTTGACATCGAAATCACACCGGTAGATGTAGTGCCGGAAAACTTCAAGACAGTTGACGCAATTTGGGCGATGATCCAGCGTTTGTCTGACGACTGATTTGCGCATATAATCTTAGATGAAACTCTGAAGGAAAGGTGTAGTCGAATCCATGGCTTACAGTTCCATTGTATATTTACTCCCGTTTCTCGGCGCTGTACTTCTTTTGTATAACAGTATGCCGAGAAAATTCCGCTGGTGCGTACTGCTCCTTGCCAGCTATGTCTTTTACTGGCTGAATAGCCCCTCCACCCTGATTTTCCTGCTCTTATCCACGGTACCGGTATACTTTGCCGGAATTTTCTTGAATAAAATTCAGGACGGCTTTGAGCTATCCAAAAAAGCCCTGGATAAGGAAGGCAAAAAGAAGCTGCGTGGCGTGATCGGGTGGCAGAAGAAAGCGGTATGTGCCTGCACCTTTCTGTTTATTTTCGGATTGCTTGCTTTTTTGAAGTATTATCCTTTTGTCAGCGAAAATATTAATCATTTTCTGGGACTGTTCAGTGAAAAACATATGCTTCCAAAGCTGAAGATGATCCTGCCTCTCGGTATTTCCTATTATACCTTACAGGCTGCCGGCTATATCATTGACGTATATCGGGGAAAATACCGGGCGGACAAACATATCGGCAAGGTCGCCCTGTTTCTTTCCTTCTTTCCGCAGATTGTGGAAGGACCTATTGCACGGTTCGATCAGACGGCGGATCAGTTAATGGAAGGAAACCGGACAACCTATAAAAATCTCACATGGGGCGCGCAGCTGATTCTCTGGGGACTGTTTAAAAAGATGGTTGTTGCAGACCGCGCAAATCCCTTTGTGGCAGAGGTTTTCGGAAATTATACGGAGCACAGCGGCGCAGTGCTGCTGATGGGCGGTATTTTATTCACCGTGCAGATTTATATGGAATTTTCCGGTTGCATGGATATCGTAATCGGCAGTGCGCAGATGTTCGGCGTAGCGCTTCCGAAAAACTTTGCCCGCCCCTTCTTTGCAGTTTCCGTCAATGACTTTTGGCGGAGATGGCATATTACATTGGGCGCATGGCTGCGGGACTATGTATTCTATTCCGTGTCCCTCTCAAAAGGATTTGGAAAGCTTTCCAAAAAAGCCAAGGAAAAGCTCAGTCCATTCCTTGGTGCACTGATTCCTTCCGCTGCGGCCCTGTTCTGTGTTTGGTTCTGTAACGGTATATGGCACGGCGCAGGCTGGAAATACCTTGCATACGGAATGTACTATTATCTGATCATGCTCCTCGGTATGCTGCTGGAACCTCTTTTCACCAAGGGAACATCACTCCTACACTTGAATCGTGAGGGGAATGGATTCCGCGTGGTGCGGATCTTGCGCACCTGTATTTTGGTGGTAGGTGGTATGACCTTGTTCCGCGCAGAAAGCGTTGGCGCGTTCGGTGCAATGCTGCTGCGTATCTTTACAGACTTTGCTCCCGGAACGGTTGCGGACGGAACGCTGCTGCATCTGGGGATTGACGGATGGGATTTCATTGCAATTGCCGGGGGCTGCGTCGTTGTTTTGATCGTAAGTATGATACAGGAAAAGGGATATTCCCTGCGGGAAACGGTTGCGGCTCAGAATATCGTACTGCGCTGGGCTGTGTATTTCGCATTGATCTTTGCAGTGGTCATCTTCGGTGCATACGGTCCCGGATATGACCAGGTTGCATTTATCTATGGGCAATTTTAACGGAGGGTGAGTTAAAATGGATGAAGGAAAATCAAAAGGCACTCTTCTGAATGTGACAAAATCCATTGTCTTTGTTCTGATTCTTGCGATTTTATTGATGGGCGTTTCTTATTTAATGGCGCCGAAGGACAATACAAAGGAAAGTGGTATTACCAATCCAAACGCCAATGGGTTTTACTCTGAACCGAAGAACTCCATTGATGTTGTTATGATCGGCAATAGCGACGCCTACAGTGGATTTTCACCTATGGAGCTTTGGGATGCCTGCGGCTATACCTCCTATGTCAGTGCGGAGGGCTTGCAGGTTCCGGCAGGCTCCCTTGCCATGCTAAAGCGGATTTTGGATTATCAGAAGCCAAAACTGGTTATTCTGGAGACGGACGGGATGTTTACCAAAACAGATGCGTCGCAGAATATTGTCAATGCATTCAATGCGGTTCTGGGCGAACCATTCAGCGTATTCCGGTATCATAACCGGTGGAAAAAACTTAGATGGAAGGATATCTTCCGCAAACCCTTTTATACAGCCCACTGCATTACGAAGGGGCAGATGCTGTCTAACAAGGTGAAGGGGTATACCGGGGAAGAATACATGGTAGAAACAGAGAAACGGGCGAAAATCCCCGGCTCGTCTGTTATCGCGGTCAAACAGATTCAAAAGCTGTGTGAAGAAAACGATATGCAGCTGCTGCTCTTGGAAATGCCTTCCGAATCCTCCTGGAATTATAAACGGCACAACGCGGTAAAGGATTTTGCAAAGGAGCATGACATGCCGTTTGTAGATTTGAATCTGGATCGGGATCGGTTTGGTTTTGACTGGACTACAGATTCCCGGGACGGAGGAAACCACTTGAACAGTGCAGGCGCCCGCAAGGTTACCCGATTCATCGGAGAATATTTAAAAGAGCATTATGATTTGCCGGATCATCGGGAGGATGCGGATTTCAGCATCTGGCATGAGGATTTCAAGGCATATACAGAACAGGTGCGGTTTACAGAAGAAGAAGGATAATAAGAACCCGACCCGCCATCGCAAGTAAAACTTGCGGGCGGGTTCCCCGGAACCTTGTTGTATTCACAATAAAAAACAGTCCCCTTGCCAGGGACTGTTTTGCTTTTGTCAAAAATCAAATTTATGTTTCATGAACGCTTCTTTCTATTGACTTAAATGGCACGGAGAAGTATAATAAAATGGTATATATCTTTTTTTCTTTTTGATCTGTATTATGACAAAATAAGAAAAGTTGGTGAATCATGGTGGATCGCGTTTCAAAAATCAATTACTATTTGGATATCGCCCAGACTGTTTCTGAAAGAAGCACTTGTCTGCGGCGGCGTTTTGGCGCAATCATTGTAAAAAACGATGTTATTATTTCTACCGGTTATAACGGCGCCCCCCGGGGGCGGATCAACTGTACCGATATCGGAGAATGTCCCAGAGAACAAATGAATATCCCCAGAGGAGAGCGGTATGAGATGTGCCGAAGCGTCCATGCAGAAGCAAACGCTATCATTGCCGCTACCCGGGAACAAATGCTGGGCGCTGCTTTGTACATGTGCTGCACTTCTCCTGCGGGGGAGCTCGTAGGGGGGACATGCTCCTGTATGATGTGTAAGCGATATATCATCAATGCCGGCATCGAGCGGGTGTATGTCCGGGACACAAAGGATACCTTCACTGTTTTTGATACCAAGGACTGGGTCGAAAATGATGACAGCCTTTCCGGAAAATTCGGATACTGAAGAAAGGAAAATGTCCATGAAACGTGTGGCTGCACTGCTGCTTTTTCTGGCGCTTCTTTTGTGCGCCTGTTCCCGACAGGCGGTTTATGTTTTTAAAGAAGACGGAACCCTAACGGATTCATCCGGTAATGCATACTACAGTGCTCCCGTAGGCTATGAGCCTACCAATCAGGGAGACGAGCGAGGCAAAATTGATGACGCTATCGGGAAAATTCTCTATCGGGTAGGCGATCTGGATCCGGCTGATTATCTTACCAGCGCCTATTCCGGCGGGACGACTCTGTTTTTTTACAGTACGGATATTGCGCTTCCAACCTTATGGGAGATGCATCCGTCCATATGCTATTTGTGTGAGCAGGAAACCAATATTATCACATTCTGTACCATTGGTGACGGATCCCGAAGCGGAAGTGCCGATACAGATAAAGAGGTGCTGGAAACGATCCTGTCTCGTGTGCAGAATGCGATCGAGTCTGGTGAAAGCGCGTCTATTTGGCCGCGGGCAGATGAAAATGAAACCTATCGGCTGAAATTTTATTCGGAAGATTGGCCTGCATTCTATTATAATTTGACACTTGCCGTTTGCAGTGACGGTGCTTATTTATACGATCGGCAGTCTAAAGTCTGTATAGATATAGGAGATTTGCTTGCACCGTATTATGAAGGTGCTGTTCCTGCGGAAAGCGAAAGTGCAGCGGAGGCGAATGTATGAATACATTGGAAGCAGTAAAAGCTCCGTTGGATATGCCTAAGGAAAAACAACCCCACCAACCGCCTGAACAGGAAATATACCTGTTCGTATGTTCCGGCAATACCTGCCGCAGCCCTATGGCGGCGGCACTCTTCAATGCCTATTACGGTACGGACAACCGGATCGCCGAATCAGCCGGATTGTTTGCCGACGGTTCCCCGATATCGCAAAATGCCACTCTTGCACTGGAACAGGCAGGGATCACCCCTCCTGAGCATATTTCCCGTTCGGTGAGCGAATCCCTGATTCAAAAGGCAACCCAGGTAATCGGCATTACAGCTGCCCATGCGGACAGTCTCATTTGGTCTTGTCCCCATTTTGCGTCTAAAATTACAAAGCTGCCATTAGATATCCCTGATCCCTATGGCGGCGATTTATCTGTGTATCAGGCATGTTTGCAATCCATTCAAAAGGCGCTGTTTGAGATGTTCGGTCCTCCTGACGGGACAGGCAAGAGGTCATGATAGAAACAGTTCTTCTGCCCCGTGACATTACACAGGATTCGTCTGTTTTGGATCAGCTTGCACAG
>CANTEM010000063.1 GCA_947652805.1 uncultured Clostridia bacterium
GGCAACGGCGGGCACAGTGGCTTCCGGCTCCTATCAGCAGAAGCTGGAAACGCTGGGACTGGGCTGGGAGATACCGGGCGAGGGGGAGCAGAACTATCTCCATGAGATTATTTACGGTGATATAAAAAGCGGCAGAGCGCCGAATATGGAGAAGTTTTCTGCGGTGGCAGAAAATCTTTCCGGTAAAGGCTGCGATGTGATGATTTTAGGCTGCACGGAGCTTTCCCTGATCCGACAGACGGAAGCGATGGAGATGCCGTTTGCAGATTCCCTGAAAATCCTTGCCCATAAAGCGATCACATTGTGCGGTGCAAAATCTGTGGGGCTATTCCCGGAGAAGGTTTACGATGAGATTACATGAAGTTTTACAGAATATTGATTACATAGGCGGCTCAGACGACCGGGTGCGGCGGATAGAGTACAACTCCCGTAAGGCGTGCCCGGGAGATTTGTTTGTGTGTCTCACCGGGGGAAAGCGGGACGGACATGATTATGCCGAACAAGCGTATGAAAACGGATGCAGGATGTTTCTGTGTGAACGCCGTCTGGAGCTCCCGTCGGATGCGGTACAGGCGATCACGCCGGATACCCGGGCGGCGCTTGCAGTGATTTCCGCAGATTTCTACGGCAGACCGGCAGACCGGCTCCATGTGATCGGCATAACGGGCACCAAGGGAAAAACCACCACGGCGCTGCTGATTGCGGCGATTCTGAACGCAGCAGGGAAAAACTGCGCCTATATCGGCTCCAACGGCGTGATCATCAATGGAAAACGGACGGAAACGGTAAATACCACGCCGGAAAGCAGAGACCTGCATCATTATTTCAATCTGATGACCGGCGCCAGCGTCCGGTATGCGGTGCTGGAGGTATCCTCCCAGGCGCTTGCCCATCATCGGGTAGACGGGATCCGGTTTGAAACGGTAGTGTTTACCAATCTGTCGGAGGATCATATCGGGCAGGGAGAACATCCGGATTTTGCGGATTACCGCAGCAGTAAGCGGCGGCTGTTTACTTCTCACGGTGCAAAATATGCTGTGTATAATGCAGACGATCCGGCGGCGGAATTTATGCTGGAGGATTTTGCTGGAGAGAAGATTTCTTATGGGATCCAGTGTCAGGCGGATTACAATGCATACGATTTGTCCCGATACCGCACTGCAACAACCTTGGGGGTGGATTTTTACTGCCGCAAGGGGAGCAGAACGGAGCATGTACATTTGATGTCACCCGGAATGTTCAGTGTGTATAACGGTTTGGCGGCAATGGCTGTATGTGAGCTGTTCCAAATCAGCCGGGATTTTTCCGCCAGGGTTTTGCAGAATACGCCTGTGCAGGGACGGTTTGAAGTTATCCCGGGAATCCCCGGCCGCACGTTTATTATAGATTACGCACACAACGGACTTAGCCTCACAAATGCGCTGAAAACCCTGCGGGAATATGAGCCGGGGCGGCTGATTTGTGTATTCGGTTCTGTAGGCGGGCGTACCAAGGGCAGGCGGAAGGAGCTGGCGCAGGCGGCGTCGGCGTTGGCAGATTACTGTATTATTACAAGTGACAATCCGGATTTTGAACCGCCAGAGGATATTGTAAATGATATTGCTTCCTATATGGAGGCAGACAGCAATTACGAATGTATTATAGACCGCAGAGCGGCGATCTTCCGTGCAGTGCAGATGGCACAGGATGGGGATATCCTGTTATTTGCGGGGAAGGGGCATGAAACCTACCAGCTTGTATGCGGCAATAAACAGCCGTTTGTAGAACGCGAGATTGTTTTGGAAGCATGCAGGGAATTTTCTCCAAATACATTAATATAAAAAAGGCTCCCTTATATATAAGGGAGCCTTTTTGTGTTACTCTCGGATTACTGGTTCATATCTGTCATCGCTCCGATAAAAAACGGGATATTGGTTTCACAATCTATGAGCATATAAACAAAGGGCCGATCCAAAATTACAGCTTTCGGATATAGCGGAGCGAGTCCGTCTGTCATCACTACAACAGTTGCAGCGCCTGCTTTCGTTCCTTTTTCACCTACGGAAATATAGGTCTTGTGCAAAACGCGGTCAATATAGATGCTTCCCTTTACAGAAGACCCCAAAGCACTGAAATCCGCTGTGTTCGGGTCAAAAGCAGCATCCATACCCATATTGCGCAGTGTGTCGGACATATTACTGCTGTACTCGGATTCAAATTTGGGGATTCCGGTGGAAACAAGTATCTTCTGGGGATTGGAAAGCAGTTCATGCAAATGTGCGCCGTCAAGGGATGCAATGTAATCCGATAAGGAAATCTGTTCATTCGGGAGCAAGGCTGCGAAAGCGTATTTTCCGTCTTTATAGTATTTGATAAATCCCGTGGCGTTCGGATCCTCCAGATATGCCTCTTCTTCTCCATACATAAATTTCACGGTCTGCTCCGTGCCGTTTAAAGAGGTGAAGGTATCGGTGTGCACCTGATCGTTTTCGTATATTTCATCCCACTCTGCTTCAAAAGCGAGTGCGTTTATAAGATACATGACGGTGTCTTCAGATACCTTGTCAAGGATTTCCGGGATCATATGATCTGTTTTCTTTTTTACCCAACGGTTGATATCTCCGCAGGTGGCAGGATCGTCAAAGGGAGCCCTATAAATGTCGGCGTTGTAATAATCCGCGTTGCATTGCAGAAATTCTTGCCGTACAGTAAACCGTTCATCATCGGTAAACCAAATGGAATTTGCAAGGTGCAGCTTGCTTTCCTTTGTCTGGGGCAGATTTTCCAGGTAGCCGCTCAGGTAAGCGTTCAGATCCTCCTTGCTCATACCGAGAACCGATTCCATTTGTGTAAGGGTTTCTCCCTCTGCTCCATTTGTGGTCATAGACAGGGCATACAGAACAGACAGGGGAGAGATCAGCACATTGGAATTCTCAGCATTTTCCTGACTTGCCTGGAACAGGCGAACGGCAAAGTCTGTAAGCGCACCGCTGCGTTCCGTCACATTTTTCTTGGGAACCGAATCGTTTGGCGTAATGCTTTTCATAAGGGAGACCGGACGATTTTGCAGCGTACATCCCGGCACGGAAAGCAGGATCGCCGGTATAAGGATGAGTGCGGTAACGACTGCAAATACTCTCATTTTCATTTTTGTGACCATACCTTTCACGATCTGCCTGTGGGCAGTATGATTTTTGCATACAAAATATGCTTTGTACCTGTTTCGGGATCGTCAATGGTTTGTGGTTCTCTGTAAAGGGAGGCTTTTTGCAGCGAGAACTGTTGGTATGTTATCCCGCCTGAAGCTCAGTCTATCTTGCTGCCGAACCGGTTGGAGGAATATTCTCTGTCTACGGTGATCACTGCGTTGTACATAGAATCAATTTTCTTAATTTCTTTCTGAAGCTCGGCGCATAGCACCTCATCCCTAACGGGAAAATCATTTGCCACTGCTACGTCAAAAATCAGATTGGAATGGGTGATTCCCGATACCAGCCGGAAATCGTGCATGGATATGGGGGAGGAATATTCTGATGCAATCTGTTCGATGATTCCTCTGACACGCGCCCGAATCTCGTTGACGTGCGCATCTTTATACTGAATCGGATCCATGTGGATCACCATGTGAATGCCTTCCTCACGGCGGAAGGTTTCTTCAATATTGTCAATCAAATCGTGGGATTCCATGACATTTTCTTCTGCATCCACTTCCACATGAACGGATACAAAATACCGATTTGCACCGTAACTGTGGATCACCAGATCATGAATGCCCAAAACACCGTCGTATTCCCGGATCCGGCGGACGATCTGCGCGGTGAATTCTTTGTCGGGAGCCGTTCCCATGAGCGTTCCCGAAGCCTCTTTAGTCAGTTTGATCCCCAAGACAAGAATATAAATGGAAATAATACAGCCAAGTACCGCGTCTGTCAGCGGACCGGTGATTTTTGACAGGAACATCGCCGCAACCACTGCACCTGTAGCGCACATATCTCCGATACTGTCTACAGCAGATGCGTGCAATGCCTGGGATCCGATCCGGCGCGCCGTGATATGGTAATACAGTGCCATGCCGCCCTTCACAGCAACAGTGGCGCTCATAACTGCAATGGAAATAGGACTGAAAGCCGCGCCGCTGCCCCCTGTGAAAAGCTGTTCAGCAGAACTGCGCAGCAGTTCGATTCCAAGGATACATACAATAATGGAAATGAACAATCCGCATAAATATTCTGCCCGGGCATGCCCATAGGGGTGCTCCTTGTCTGCCGGGCGCGCCGACAGAACATATCCCACTAAGACAAAAACGGAGCTGCCTGCGTCCGACAGGTTATTGATTGCGTCCGCCACAATGGACATACTTCCGGTGAAGATTCCTGTGGTGATTTTTATGATAAAAAGCAGGATATTGCAGACAATGCCCACGATCCCCGCTTTGCGCCCGGTGCCAAGACGGGCCTTTGCAGCGTCTTGATTCATGTGTGTTTATCCTTTCTCCCAGGGGAGCTATTTTGCAGTGTTATTTTCTTTCTTTACAAGAATCAGCTCTTGCGCATAAGGAAGATTTTCAATCCAATTACAAAATATGTGCCATTCGTCCAATTTGTGATTCCGGCGGGCATAGTACATATTGATCAGGTTTTCGTAGTTCAATGTGCAGGTGCGCATTTGATTGTAGGAGGAAGGCAAAAGCTGGATCATGTCGTTCCAGTGCGCTTTGTCCTTTGTTTCGTTGAATTGCAGCCGGGATGTTTCCAGACAGGCAATCACAGTATCCAGGCAGGCAAGCGCAGATGCGCTCATACGGTCGCAGCTGAAATCAGACCGTGAAAAGGGAGCAGCATGAATTTTATGCATGGTGCTGGTTGAATTGGCAACGGTGCCGACCTTGTAGGTATCGTATTCCTTCCACCAGTAAAGGGGCGCGGTGATATCTACCGATACAAACACCATACGCAGGTATTTACGGTGGTCGGAACCGGAAACTGCCAGCCGGTGCGCAAGATCCAGATCGTTGGGACCGAGAACAAAGGTACCATCCACACCGTAGGAACTGTCGCTTCTGCTCCAGCTGTTCAAGGGATTTCTTGCCCCACGGATGGCGTTGTCTAAATTCATAACGCTGGTTTTTTCCAATTTGATCATATTTATTCAGAACCTTTCTGCGACGATAGATAGATTGTTCATATTTTAACATAAAGGCGGTTTTGTGTCAACCGACGGCTGCTGTGAAGGAAATGTGAAAAAGAAGAAAATCCTGTATAAAAATCTTGGAAGTGGCTAAAATACCATCGAAACCTATAACCGAAAGGATGCAGGAAAATGAATAATAATAGCAAGGAAAATCGCAAGGCGAATTTGTATGTAACACTGCTTGTCATTTTAATGATGATTGCCGTGGTGGTGGCTATTGCCGGAGCTGTGGTGCGCAATGTAAATACAGATACAAATGCAGCGGACACTACGAGATCAGTGCACAAAGTACAGGATACTGTAAAGGCGGATACAACAGCAAATGCCGATTCTTCCCAGTCAAAGGAGGATGCAGTCCGGTCCGACGAGTTTGCTGAAAAGGACGGGGAGACAAAAGCGCCTGAAGCGGACACCACAGTGGATGTTGACGGAACGCCTGTGGAACAGCTTCCCCAGTTTGTGAATCCCACCGGTGGTATGATTATGCAGAATTATAGCATGGATGTGCCTGTGTTTTCTCCTACAATGAATGATTACCGCACACACAAGGGTGTGGATATCAGTGTAGGTGCAGGGGATAAAATCTGTGCGGCTGCGGACGGAGTCATCGAGGAAGTGTGGGATGATCCTATGATGGGTAAGTGCCTGTCTATTGCCCATGCCGGCGGCGGTGTGAGCACATATTCCAATCTTTGCGAGGAGCTGCCCGCGGGCATCACTGCCGGCGTCAGCGTGCAGGCAGGTGATATCATCGCAGCAGCCGGTGAAAGCGCGCTGGCGGAAATTGCCCAGGAGCCTCATCTGCATTTTGAATTGCAGGTAAACGGTGTTTCCGTAAATCCGGCGGATTATATTGACTTTACAAACGGCGACGCACAGTTTGAGGATCAGTAAAAAGCGGACGTGCAGCGACTCAGTGCAGAGTAAACAAAAAGGCTCCCTTGTGAGGAGCCGCGTAGCGGATCCTAGGGAGCTCCCGCGTAGCGGGTGAGGGATTGTAAAGCGAGCGTTTTGCAGTATCTTCAAATCGACAGCACAGCGAAACAATCCCCCGTCACGGCACAACCGTGACACCCCCCTTTACACAAGGGGGGCTTTTTCATATTTATATTGCGTGAACCCTCGCAAGGGGAGGCTTTTATGTTTGTACTGCATTCATCATCCTATGCGCGGACTTCCGTTACTGCTTTTCCCCTTTCAGGTTTTGCAGCTCCTTCATGAACGTTTCCACATCTTTAAATTCCCGATGAACAGATGCAAACCGTACATATGCCACTGCATCCAGTGCACGCAGCTTTTCCATAGCGATATCCCCGATTTCGGAAGAGGTGATTTCTCTGCGCAGGGAATTTTGAATTTCCACTTCAATTTCATTTGCTACTGTTTCTGCATTGACAGGCCGCTTCTGACAAGCTTTCAAAAGACCGGACAAAAGCTTGTTTTTATCAAATAATTCTTTTGAACCGTCTTTTTTTACAACCACAGGCTGAAATGCATCAATAATTTCATATGTGGTAAACCTTCCGTGACATTGGAGGCATTCCCGTCTACGCCGGATGGAATTGTTTTCCTCCACCGGGCGGGAATCCACTACCTTCAAATCCATAGACCCACAGGACGGACATTTCATAGGAATCTCCATTTCTACATCAATAAAGTATCAT